>NZ_JAGGKM010000009.1 GCF_017873715.1 Cytobacillus luteolus | reverse complement strand
TCACACCCGTTCCCATGCCGAACACGGAAGTTAAGCTCTTCAGCGCCGATGGTAGTTGGGGGTTTCCCCCTGTGAGAGTAGGACGTCGCCAGGCTATGTCCCTTAATTGGGGCTATTATTTTGCCCAAAACTAAAATGGGCCCATTGGTGAAGCGGTTAAGACACTGCCCTTCACGGCAGTAACACGGATTCGAATCCCGTATGGGTCACCAGGGTTTTTCACGAAGTGAAAATAATCTCCCTTAATTTCTTAATTCGCCGGTGTAGCTCAGTTGGTAGAGCACGGCCGAATAAGCTTCTTGAATAATCTTCAGCGTACTAACCGAGCTGCTACTTGAATATGCTTGCTGAGATTAGGACGACAAATACAAATAGCAACCCTTAATATTAAAACTATCTTAATTCGCCGGTGTAGCTCAGTTGGTAGAGCAACTGACTTGTAATCAGTAGGTCGAGGGTTCGACTCCTTTCGCCGGCACCATTTTCTTTTTTAACTCTATACATGCGGGTGTGGCGGAATTGGCAGACGCGCTAGACTTAGGATCTAGTGTCATTGACGTGGGGGTTCGAGTCCCTTCACCCGCACCAACGTTTTTTGCGCTAGCAAAAGAACGTTCCATATGTGTTGCGGAAGTAGTTCAGTGGTAGAACACCACCTTGCCAAGGTGGGGGTCGCGAGTTCGAGCCTCGTCTTCCGCTCCAAAAATTGTCTGCTTTCTTTTATGTGCCGGGGTGGCGGAACTGGCAGACGCACAGGACTTAAAATCCTGCGGTAGGTGACTACCGTACCGGTTCGATTCCGGTCCTCGGCACCAAAGTTTTTGCGTAACGAAGTGGAGAAAAATAACTTTTCCGAAACATCGCAAAGCGAAATGAACTTTCCTTAAAGTGACCAGATTATTTTGTTAATATCATGCGCCCGTAGCTCAATTGGATAGAGCGTCTGACTACGGATCAGAAGGTTATGGGTTCGACTCCTTTCGGGCGCGCCATTATTTTAATTACGGGGAGTAGCTCAGCTTGGTAGAGCACTTGGTTTGGGACCAAGGGGTCGCAGGTTCGAATCCTGTCTTCCCGACCAGTTTTAGTACTATTAAGGGGCCTTAGCTCAGCTGGGAGAGCGCCTGCCTTGCACGCAGGAGGTCAGCGGTTCGATCCCGCTAGGCTCCATGTTAAATGGAGGAATACCCAAGTCCGGCTGAAGGGATCGGTCTTGAAAACCGACAGGGGTGTCAAAGCCCGCGGGGGTTCGAATCCCTCTTCCTCCGCCATTATTCTATTGTGGCATTTAACTTAATTTGGCGGTTGTGGCGAAGTGGTTAACGCATCGGATTGTGGTTCCGACATTCGTGGGTTCGATTCCCATCAGTCGCCCCATTTATTTAAATATTATTTAAGAAACTCCTTTCGATGATAATTAGTGATATTTCCTTTTAAATATCCTAAAATATCCTCTTGCGGTGTTTTTTTATGAAGTAAGTCTAGAAGTTTATTCATGTTGATTATTCAATGGGCTATAGCCAAGCGGTAAGGCAACGGACTTTGACTCCGTCATGCGTTGGTTCGAATCCAGCTAGCCCAGCCATTACTTTATAAGAATAAATTGCGGGTGTAGTTTAATGGTAAAACCTCAGCCTTCCAAGCTGATGTCGTGAGTTCGATTCTCATCACCCGCTCCATTTGTTTTAATGGGCCTATAGCTCAGCTGGTTAGAGCGCACGCCTGATAAGCGTGAGGTCGATGGTTCGAGTCCATTTAGGCCCACCATTTCTAAATTAATCCATAAATTTTGTTCCACAGTATGTCAGTGGTTGAGTTATCGGCTGTTAACTGATAGGTCGTAGGTGGGAGCTATATATTGGGGAAGTACTCAAGTGGCTGAAGAGGCGCCCCTGCTAAGGGTGTAGGTCGTGTAAGCGGCGCGAGGGTTCAAATCCCTCCTTCTCCGCCATGTTAAAATAACTACATAATTGTAAGATCTTATATTTACTCACGGCCATTCAAAATAGAATGACAAGTAGGATATAGGATCTTTTTTATTTTTTTCAAAAGAGTCCTTTAAAGGAACAGGATATTCTTATTTTAAAAAGAAGAAACTAGAGAAAAGCATTCCATTTTTTATCTCTGTTGGAGGTTTTAGTTTGATTAAAAATATATATACTTTTGTGAGTGAAACAATTGAAAATACAAAGTATTTTGATTCTAGTAATAGAGAGTGTGTTCAAGGATTAATCAGAAAAGCAATTAATTTTTACAAATTAAATTCTTACGAAGAGATTGAAGAGACTAATGCTGGAAATATACATACTATCCACATTGCTTCTATGATTGAAGAGAACCTTCTATCTAAAGTCGTTGAGCATTCAATGAACTCTGAACGTGATATAGATATTGAGGATATTTATAAAGGGAAGGTTTATCGTCATTATTAAGATCATATATATTTTGTTACTCTGGCATTAACCTCAATGGGGTAAATGCTTTTTTTAATAGAGTGGAACTTTCCTTTACGTTATACATATTTGTAGCAACAACTAAGAATACTAAAGAAACCTTTTGTATATGCAATTGATATTTTTATCTTCATGATTGGTTTCAGGCTGAGAAAGGAAACTCCATTTATGAAAAATCGACTTCCTTTTATACTATTAGCAACTATACATACATTTCTGCTAATTTTTACATTTTATCGTAAAGGAAAAAAAACCTTCTCTTTGCTCATGATAAGTATAGGGATGGCTTATGTATTTGAATACTTTGTTTTGAATATCTTTAAAATGTATTGGTACTTTCCTAAGTTTTTTAAAAATAATTGGGTTGATTCAGTATTCGGTGCCTTCATGTCTCAATCATTATTTGTACCAATAGCTGGGACAATGTTAACTTTATTTAATAAAGGGTGGAAATGGAGAGTAGGAGTTTCTTTTACTTACGTAGTGGTAGAACGAATCTTTACCAAATTGGGTATTTATAAGAATAGAAAATGGAGTACAGCCTACACATTCACTGCAATGCCTTTTTATTTCTTTATCCTATCAAAATGGTGGGATAGTGTGCAAAAAGGGAATAAAATGATCGTCTATATATCCGTCTTTTTGGCTTACTGGGTGAATTATACTAATGTCCTTTATTTTTGTTTAGTTCTATTTAATAAATACAGATTTAGAATAGGCTTGTTAAGAGATAAATATTGGGAGCATTTTATTCTTGTGCCACTTTATACATTCGTTTCAGGGTTTATTGGAACTTTGACAACATTACATTTAAATCGAAAGGTAAAGTTGGCTGGTATTGCCGTCCTTCATTTAATTGATCGGCTTTTGTTTAGATATAAAACCATTCGTCCGTCTAACTCATTAAGTTTATTTTCCCTTATACCAATTCATTTAATGGTGCTATTAATTGGTGAGTATTATTACAGTTTGATTAGGAAGATAAAATAATAATCATCCCCTTCAGTAAAGGAATATAAAAAAAGGATAGTTGTAACAGAATGGATTTCTGTTCAACTATCCCTTTTATGTTGGTTAGCTAACCTTTTTAAAGTTAGTTTTGACAGCTATATTTTTAATATTTATATGTAAGTCTGCTAATTCTTGCTCGTCTGTTTGTTTAACTCCATTCATAATTAAAACTGTTGCAGATAAACAAAGTAAAATAAGACTGAATGTAATAATCCAAGCTAAAATCATGTTATTTCCCCCTTATAAATGGTAACTTAACCTTAGCTTACTAGATTTTTAACTTATTTTATGTGACAAAAATCACAAGAAAATAAGTTTTGTATGATATTAATTAAAGAAACATTGAGTTTTTACTAACCAATGCAAACAAGGAGGGAGGAGATATTAAGTGAGAGTGACTCAAACAGAATACTTAATAAAAGATCTTCATTATGTAATACGTTCAGCGATGGAATCTGATGCTAGGCAGTTATCTGAAGTTAGATTGCAAATTGATGGTGAAACTGAGAATATGGACCGTGAAAAGGGAGAGGCATATATAGATCAAGAAGGTTTTATAGAAATCATAAAAGAAGATACTAATAGATTATCTAACGTGTTTTTAGTAGCTGTAGTGAATGGTAGAATTGTTGGTTTTTCCAGGTGTGAAGGAAGTACCTTGAAAAGGTCGTGCCACAAAGTAGAATTTGGTGTTTGTGTGTTAAAGGAATTCTGGGGACATGGAATAGGGGAAAACATTTTAAAGGAATCTATAATCTGGGCAGATAATAATGGATTAAAGAAAATAACTCTGAATGTACTTGAAACAAATGAGAAAGCAATCAAACTTTATAAAAAATATGGTTTTGAGGTAGAGGGTGTTTTAAGAAGTGATAAGCTATTATCTGATGGTAACTATTATAATACGATTATAATGGGAAGGCTTTATCCATCAACTGTTAGAGAAAGTTGATGGATAAACAATTTAAGATTACGAAGAAGCCATTAGTTGCTTAGCTAATGGTTTTTTATTGTAAAAGGATACCCATATTAAAATGGGTATCCATAAAAGAGAGTCTATTCCATGTTATTTTGTCTGCGTTTCGGCGTCAATTCTTTTGAAAACTCTGTAAGTGTTGCTAGGTTAAAATTTGGAATTGAACCTTTTTGACCAGAGTTTACATTATTAGTCATGTTTTTAATGGAATCCATCATATTACGATTCTTTCCTAAACTAACCAAAGCAGCACCAATTCCCATACCAATAATTGAACCCCAAAGCCATCCTTTAGAATCCTTTTTTCGTCCAAACATACTTAAAAAGTCTTGGTTTTTCATTAAATTCAAAAGTATACCCAATATGTTGTTCATCAAACTCACACCTTTAAACAGATTTTGGATGCTTCTTCTCCTCAACTATTACTGTTTACTTAAAGTGAATGAAGTATGATTGAAAGTTTATGGTTATGGAATCAATTCTGATACTTTCGACAAAATTCTACAATCATTTCCCGAGAAATAGAACATATGTACCATTCCATAATATACAAAGAATAAAACAATAAGCTCCAACGGAACCTATTATAGATGGGAAAAACTTAGCAGAGGAGCAAATTGCGATGGTAAAAAGACATAGTAAAAGACTGCAATGCGCAATTATTACTTGTTTAATCCTTGTATTTTCCATAAGTGGGCCAATTGGTGTACATGCACAGTATAAAAATGTACCAACTAGCGGAGTAGCGATTAATGGTAAATTGGTGAATGGTATTAATCCAATTTTAATTGGTAGCACCTACTATCTACCGCTGGTTCCTTTATCGAAAATCCTAGGATATAACAATATCCAATTTAATCAAAGTACATTAACTTATCAAATAACAGATGGATCGACTACGGTACGAACAACGATGGGTGGAAGTAGAGCAAAGAAAAGTAATGAATACATTAACATTGATGCACCAAGATGGATCAATAACACCGCTTATGTAACACTTCATGCGGGTAGTTCATTGTTTAATGTATACATTTCCTTTGAACCTAGCAATGGGTCCTTCCAGATTCAAAAGCCAGCTCAATTGTATATTGTTCAGAATGGGGACTCATTATGGACCATTGCAAGAGCTCACCATACGACGGTAAGTGCTTTAAAGGTTGCTAACAACTTGAAATCAAATGTCATTTACAATGATCAAGTTTTAAGAATCCCACCAAGAGAGAAAACGAAAGAACTTGAGCCAATTCGTGAAAAACAACCTGTAAAAAGTAGTAAGGGAACGACACTCCAGGAAAAGAGACAAAATATTATTATTGAAGCAAGAAAATTCATTGGTGCGGGCTATAAGTTCGGAGCAACATTAGCTGAAGCGCCAAGACTATTTGATTGCTCCTCTTATACTCAATTGGTTTTTAGAAATAACGATATTTCTATTCCAAGGGTATCTAGGGACCAAGCAAGTATTGGTACGTATGTCAAGGAACTTCAAGAAGGAGATTTGTTGTTCTTTACAGATAGTAGCTTATATTCTGATGGAAGAATTGGTCATGTTGGAATTTACATGGCTAATGGAGGTATGATTCATGCTTCTTCTTCAAAAGGGGTTATTATCACACCGAATGTACTAGCTAACCCTTACTGGGGTAAGAACTATTTATTTGCAAAAAGAGTGATTCAATAGGTAAGGAAAAGCCGCTTCTTGTGAGCGGTTTTCTTTTTTCAAAATGATAAAGGTCAGGTATACTAAAGATAAAAAATGTGAGGGGATATTCCAAATGAGGATACCAATTTATCAAATTGATGCTTTTACACATGAATTATTTAAGGGGAATTCGGCAGCAGTTTGCCCTTTGAATGAGTGGATTGAGGATGAGTTGATGCAAAAGATTGCCGCAGAAAACAATCTAGCTGAAACTGCTTTTTTTGTGAAAAAAGAGAGTGACTATGAGTTAAGATGGTTCACTCCAACGGGTGAGATTGATTTGTGCGGACATGCAACATTAGCATCTGCTTTTGTTATCTTTACATACTTAGAAATTGATCTACGAGAGGTAAAGTTTCATACAAAAAGTGGTCTTCTAGAAGTGACACAGGATGAAGGTTTACTTACTCTAATTTTCCCGTCTAGGGAAGGGGTTATATGCGGTGACATTCCAGAAATGCTTAGTAAGGCACTAGGTAAGGAACCAAAAGAAGTATATAAATCCAGAGATTATTTAGCTGTATTTGAATCTGAACAGGATATTTTAGACATTGCTCCAAACATGGATGAATTGAAAAAACTAGATGGAGTAGGGGTGATCGTCACTGCAAAAGGAAACGAGGTTGATTTCGTATCAAGATTTTTCGCACCAAAAATCGGAATTAATGAAGATCCTGTAACTGGGTCAGCCCATTGTACTCTTGTCCCTTATTGGAAGAAGGTCTTAGGAAAGAGCAAATTTATTGCATTGCAAGTTTCAGAAAGAGGCGGAAAGCTTTATTGTGAAGACTTAGGTGATATGGTGAAAATGTCAGGGGAAGCAGTTGCTTATTTAGAAGGGTATATTAATGTAAATAATATAGTCCCTAAATAAAGACTTACCAAAGATTTCTATTCTAGCTAGTAAGTTAAGTGTAGCTACTATATAATAAATTGAAAACTATAAACCTACCTTTGGAGTTAACTATTATGAATCAAGAACTTTTGGGATTTGTCGTACTCACCTTTTTAGGTGGAGTACTTAGTTTAATTTTATGTATTTATGCGTATTTAAATATAAAGAATACACCAGGTGGTAAATATTATATATTAGCTACGCTTATGGCGTCCTTCTTTACATTCTCTTATGGGTTTGAATTACTTAGCTATGAATTGGAACAAATAAAGTTTTGGTTAAGGATGGAATACCTAGCTCTACCGTTTATACCAGTCTTTATCTTACTAATGTGTCTTGACTATGTTGGAAAAAAGCTTAATCGAATTTTTACATTTGTCCTATTTGGATTACCATTTGTGACGATTACCCTTCATCTTACAAATGACTTTCATCATCTTTACTATTCATCTGTATCATTGAAAATAGATAGTCCATACCCTATCGTAGAGCTAGAGCCTGGACTTGGGTTTGTTGTTCACTCTGTCTTTTTATATGGGGTAGTTGCGGCTAGTGTTGTTGTGCTACTATTGGAACTTAGAACATTATCCACTAAACTTAAACAACAAATCTTGTTAATGGTAACTGGAGTGTTAATACCGATCATTGCTAGTGTTTTTTATATTACAGGATTAAGCCCAAATGGTGTGGATATTGGTCCAGTTTCAATGTGCTTTTCGTTTGTGTTTCATGGTATTGCTTTATTATCTTATAAAATGTTTGATATTACGCCTATAGCTAGGGAACGGATTTTTGAAAGCATTGATGAAGGTGTATTAGTTCTAAATCAAAGTAATGTTATTGTTGACTATAATCAGGCAATGATTAATGTGTTACCAGGGTTAAAACCTAATTACATTGGCCAGAAATTGCATACTATCAATGATATAGATTCAACCTTCTTATCACTTGCAATGAACGAGACAGAAACAGATTATCACTATACTAATGAAGGAATCTCACACTATTACCAAGTCAAGTTTACTTCAGTATTGAACAGTAAAAATATACTAATTGGTAAAATAATCACCTTTACCGATGTAACTAAGCGAGTGGCACTTGAGGAACAACTTAAAAGGTTGGCAAGTACTGATGGCTTAACCAACATTTACAATCGTACCTATTTTGTGAAATCAGCCGAGGAATATCTCAATAAGGGTGTATCCATCTCAGTCATTATGTTTGATATTGATCATTTTAAGAAAGTTAATGATACATATGGCCATGCATCTGGGGACGCGGTTCTTTGTAATGTGGTTGAAATTGTTAAGAGTTGTTTGAGGGAAGAGGATCTATTCGGTAGATTCGGTGGTGAAGAGTTTCTTATTTGTCTATCAGGAACGATTGATGAAGCTATGAATGTAGCGCATTCAATAAAGGATATGATTCAAAACATGCCTACATTAGTTGGTGGTCATTGTATTTCGTTAACATCTAGTTTTGGAGTTACTAATACAGCCCATATTGAAGGCGAAATATCTGTACAAGCTCTTATAAGTCAGGCAGATCAGGCTCTTTATGCAGCCAAAGAGAATGGAAGAAATTGTGTGATGTCATTTAAACAATCTGTTGAGGTTTCTTAGTTTCAGTAGGAATGGAAAAATATCCGAAGCAATTGACATAACAAAGAAACAATTTAGTTTAGCTAGATAGTTATCAAAAAACCTCTCTGACCAAGTCTTAAGGTGGGAGAGAGGTTTTCTTCTTTAATTAAGCTTCTTTTTATCCTTACTTAAAATCGTTAACTCGTACTCTTCATTACGAACATCTTTTGTTCTCTCATCCAATTTGATAAAATCATTGATTTCTTTTTCAATTCGTTCAACGTATTCTTTTGCATCAGGATCAGATGATTTGATGGATGTTTTCAACGTAAACTGTAGCGGGTAAGGGTGGAAAGAAAACGAAAATCCTGTTACCTTAAAATCTTTATTTTCCATTAATCCAATTCCAATTGTTTGAACAATCCCTCCCATTCTAATTTCTTGTTCACGTGCTTTCCTATCAATTTGAGTTATTCTCATTCTAAATTCCCCATGTTCTGCGGAAATCTCTTTCAATCTAGCTTTTAACTCTTTCGTTCCTTTTTCGGTTTTGAATACAGAGACATACATGAAATTATCGGTGAAGCGTACCTCTAATGGGAAGGCTAGCTCATAATTAAGCTCTTCTAGTAACACTGTAATTTTTGCTTTAAGTTCTTCAGCTTTCTTTTCGTTTTCTATCTCCTCCGGCCTAGGCTTGTAAAGATAAGCAGGTTGTTCTTTTACATCTTTTACTTGGATTTCAAATTTTCCGAGGTCTTTAGATTGTAATGCAGTATTTAGATTGGAGATTACTTCGTCTTCTGTGTTACTGACTTCTTCCTTTGTTCCAGCGATAGAAACAATGATTTTGTTATTCTTAATTTGAATATCTCCAAGTTTATACTCATTCTCTCTAATTACATTATAAACAGTATCGAACAATTCAACCTTGTGTTCTTCTTGCTTAATAAATTGGCTAAGATATGGAATCGTAGAGACAACCTTTGCCATGGCAGGTGAGACATAAGTTGAGCCAATTAATAGGAAGACCAACGCAGCTATGGCTACTCCAGTAAACGAAATTCTTGTTGCAAATCTTCCGAGGCGATTCGGTTCATTTTGTGTATTTGTATCTTTAAGATTTCTTACATTCTGTAAAACATATTGTTTATGTTTTTGTTCAAAACGGAGATTGTTTTTTTCTTGATCAGGGTAATCCCATTTTTCTTTCATACTATACTTCCTCCTTTATTGAACTTTTTAATGCAGCTCTCGCTCGATGAAGTCTGGATTTAACAGTATTGGCTTTGATACGGAGTAACTCTGAAATCTCTTCAATTGAAAGCTCTTCATAGTAATAAAGAATAATTACTTCTCTGTAGTTAACATTTAGCTCTAACACTCGTTGAAATACTTCCTCATTTTCTTCAAACTCGATTAGGCTATCCTCTGTTGATTTGGTGCCACTTGTAAAAAGTGAACTAACAATATCTTTATAATGGATGTTTCTAGATGACCAACTACCGATGGCATCTTTACATTTGTTCACTGTTATCCGATAAACCCAAGTTTTATAAGATGCTTTATGTTGAAATCCATCTAGATTTTTATAACAGCTAATAAAGACCTCCTGTGAAATATCTTCTGCAAGCTGCATTTGTTTCACGTAGGTATAAGCAAGTCGCAGGACCATATCTCCATACTCATCCATTAACCATTCAAGCTTAGCTTCCTTTGATGAATGATTCACATCAGAGAGGGAGGGGGAGTTGATTTGGATCGCTTTTACATGCATGTATGTAGTGCCTCCTTTCTGTTTTTAAAAAGGCTATTAGTTAGTTTATAAGACCGGTCTTACATAAGGTTAGACGATGCTATTTAGTTTTGGTTCCGATTTTTATTTGATTTTTTCAAAGTAAGCTTTTATCCATGGTACAATATCTTTATATGTATTTGGAAAAATAATACTTATAGATTATAACTCTACTAGAGGGTAATGGAAACGGAGAGCGATTCTATGAATGTCAATGTGATTATTAGCTGGGTTATTTTGTTCAGTGTATTTTTCTTAATTAGTCATTACTTAAAGAAGCATCTTGGCATTAAAAATAGAGAATGGGTATGGATGTTGTCAGAAAGAAGAAAACCTGTTTTTAGAATTGTTGATTCTAGTATCTTTGTATTGTTTTTATTTGGTATGTTTCAGCTGAATTTTGAACCTGGCTCAGAAACTTATTCAAATGCTGTAAGAGTAAGTCCTTTGTTTGGAATGATGTTTCTTCAAAGTATTGTGAGTGGAATTGAGCAATGGGTGACGGATCGTGAGAGGAAAGCCTATTACCATGAGTGGCTTGGGACTATCTTGATAGTGGGATCATATCTAATCATATTGATATTTGGGGATTCGTGAGGATAGTGGTTTAAGGGGGAGAAATAACCAGAAATCGGGGTAATCAGGTTACGTACGTGAACTTATGAGCCTCAAAACCAAGAAACCCGCGAACTGAGGTCACATAAACGAAGTTATGAGCCCTCCAAACCACGGAATCCGTGATCTGAGGTCACATAAACGGATTTATGAGCCCTCAAAACCACGAAATCCGTGTGATCTGAGGTCACATAAACGAAGTTATGAGCCCTCAAAACCACGAAATCCGTGATCTGAGGTCACATAAACGGATTTATGAGCCCTCAAAACC
Source organism: Cytobacillus luteolus (assembly GCF_017873715.1). Classification (NCBI taxonomy): domain Bacteria; kingdom Bacillati; phylum Bacillota; class Bacilli; order Caryophanales; family Bacillaceae; genus Litchfieldia; species Litchfieldia luteola. The sequence continues at coordinate 94,950 of NZ_JAGGKM010000009.1, read as the reverse complement.
AAGAAACCCGCGAACTGAGGTCACATAAACGAAGTTATGAGCCCTCCAAACCACGGAATCCGTGATCTGAAGTCACATAAGCGGATTTATGAGCCCTCAAAACCAAGAAATCCGTGATCTGAGGTCACATAAACGAAGTTATGAGCCCTCAAAACCAAGAAATCCGTGATCTGAGGTCACATAAACGGATTTATGAGCCCTCAAAACCAAGAAACCCGCGAACTGAGGTCACATAAGCGGATTTATGAGCCCTCAAAACCAAGAAACCCGCGAACTGAGGTCACATAAACGAAGTTATGAGCCCAAAAACCACGAACCCACGAACCTGAGGTCACATAACCCTCTTTAATACACTCTCCTTACAAACATTCTCAACCCACCAAAAAAGAAAACAAGGAAACTACCTAAAATCACAAAAATAAGAGTTTGAATACTGAAGAAGAACATACTCTCTGGTCCTTCCATTGGAATCATGCCAAAAAAAGGCTGAGCCCACGGATAATACGGACCGAACTTTTCTGAGTTTGCAGCTAGAATACTTGGAAAGGTGAAAATGACATTAATCGCCATTGGGGCTGCAAAGCTTTTCCAAGCCGTAGAAACCCAAAGTTGCAATGCAACCAATGGGAATGTTGCTATCCATCCACCCAATAGACTTGTCAACACAAGCTCTAATGGAAAAGATCCGGCCATTCCTTTCACTGTACCAGCTAAAAATAGACCTGGGAGGAAAAGGAGTTGCATGAGCCCAATCAATAACATGATCATCGTAAACTTCACAATATAAAGCTGATAACGCGGAATTGGAAGTGTTAGCATCTGCTTCCAACCACCATCCAAATGTTCATATCGACAAACATAACAAGCAAAAATTCCTGTAATCATAGGAAGAAATAACGTTCCATGTGTAAATACCATTGCATAATAGGAATTAAGCCATTCATTATCAGATACAGCAAATCCACCACTAAACGCGATGATGGTGCATATCAAAGGACTTACGATGATTAATTGAGTAATATTGGTTTTTCTAATTTTTAAAAACTCTGAACGTAAGGTATTCATAAATACACTCATTCTTCCACATCCCTCTTTGTAAAATGAATGGTGGCCATTAGAAAAATGACAAGTGCTGTTCCCATGCCCAAATACGCACTATATGCAGGTACATCCCAATTATTTAGTAACGAAGGCCATTTCCAAATCACCCAGTCAGGCATTTTAAAGGAGTAGGTTGAAAATAAAGCTCCCAGAATACCAATCGTAATTGCTGCCCCCTGGTGACTATAAACAACTGCAATCCATAGCTGAAGTGCTAATATAGGAAGTGCAGCTAAATAAGAGAAAAAGGCCATTTTCGTTATTTCCATAAGAGGGATAGAATCTAGTCCAAATCTCAAAGAAACACCCAGGATTACCGTTCCAACAACAAGTAGTAAACTAGCAACTCCTAATAGCACACTGCTGACAATGAATTTGGCTAAAAGTAAAGAATGCTTGTTAATTGGCAATGAGAGCAGATGCTTCCATGAACGATTTTCATGGTCAACATGGGCAACTATGGATGTAATGATGGCCATTCCCATAATTAATACAGCTGGCACTAATGATTGAACATTTCCTAATAGACCTCCCCAAAGGTCATCCTTATATTGCTTCGTTAAATATTCGTAACGAACCCCGAAGTTCAAGGCTTGAAGTGCTACCACTCCAAATGGGCCGAGGAAAATTAGGAACCAGGCCCACTTACGCTTTAGCTTAAGAAATTCAGATGCTAGTAGATGTTGCAACATGCCCATTGTCCTCCTCAATAATCTTCAAGAAAATCTCTTCAAGTGAGGAGGTATGTCCCTCAACCCGATAGACTGGAATATTGTTTTTCACAAGAGACTCAACTACCATGGCAACATTAGAGTGATCTGCATTGTGTAAGTAAATAGAATCGTCTATTTTTTCACACTCAAGTCCTTTTGTGAGAAGTAAATTCCAAGCCGCACGTGTTTGCCCCACCTCAAAACGTATTGAACTTCTTGATTTTTTACGTAACTCTTCAATGGAATCTTGGAAAATAAGTTGCCCTTTAGAGATGATACCTACATGTGTAGCCATCTGATCAATTTCGCTTAGTAGATGACTAGATACAATAATGGTTAACCCATTTTTAGAAGCAAGTTGTTTTAATAAGTTACGAATCTCTTGGATACCTGAAGGATCAAGACCATTGGTCGGTTCATCAAGAATTAAGATTTCTGGATTTCCAAGTAAAGCCGTAGCGATCCCAAGGCGTTGCTTCATTCCTAATGAAAATTCCTTAACCTTTTTTGTGGCAGCATGTGTCAACCCAACGACTTCTAATACTTCCTGTATTCGCGTTTTGCTTACACCTAGTATTTTTCGATATATTTCTAGATTTTCAATCGCATTTAAGTGTCCATAATAAGATGGCGACTCTACTAATGATCCTATTTTCCTTAAAATCTCTAATTTATTCTTTTTGAAACTTTTACCAAAGAATGATATGTCACCTTGGGTAGGAGTGATTAAACCCAATAACATTCGAATTGTCGTAGTTTTACCTGCACCATTTGGACCTAAAAATCCATAAATCTGTCCTTTCTCGATTTTTAAATTAACTGCGCCAACAACATATTGCTGATGTCCATATTTTTTAGTTAAATTTCTCGTTTCAATAAAATAGTTCATGATTTATCACCTCGAAACTCAGTATAAACAGGCAAGGTTAAAATCTGAGGGTTATGAAGTTTAAGTTTTGTTTAAATCTACCATCTATTTTGATTAAAACTTGGAAAATAATGTTTTCAAATGAGAGCAGATTGTTTACGATAGGGTGAGAGATTAATTTATGGAGCTGAGAAACATGAAAAGCATTTTATATATAGAGGATGAAATCGATATTGGAACATGGGTAAAAGAAGAGCTCGAAAGTAGTGGATATGAAGTTACATGGTTAACGTCTGGGGATACCGCAATGGAACATCTGGAAAATACAGATCTTATCATACTGGATGTGATGCTTCCTGGTTTAGATGGATTTTCATTAGGGCAGCGGTTTAAGCGTGAATACCCAGAGACTCCTATCTTAATGCTCTCTGCAAGAATAGCAGTTGAGGATAAGGTACAAGGGTTAACGTTTGCGGATGATTATGTGACTAAACCCTTTCACCCTAAAGAGATTATAGCCAGAGTCGAAGTGCTTTTAAGAAGATATAACAAGTATCAGGAAAAGACAGTGCTATTGAGACATCTTGAAGTCAATGTTGAGGAAAACTGTATCCTAGACACACGGACGAATGAAGAGATTATCTTAACGGGAAAACAGTATCAAATCTTCTTTTATCTATTAAAACACTTGAATCAAATATTAACGAAAGAACAAATTTATGAGGGGATTTGGAATGAATCCTTCATTGAAGGGGACAAGTCGTTGATGGTCCATATTCGCCATTTGCGAGAAAAAATAGAAATTGATCCTAGTAATCCAACCATCCTTGAAACGATACGTGGGATAGGGTATAGGGTGAAAAAATGAAATTGAAATTATCTCTGCAAACAAAATATCTTATATTAATTATAGGAGCCATTTTAGCTATTCCTTTCTTTCTTACTATTTTATCGATGGTTGTATTTCTACCTTTTATTTATGTATCCCAAGATGAGTATGGTCAAGTCTATCAGGCGAATGAACTTGAAGCAATGTGGCATGAAGAAGCCAAACAGTTAGAAGGAAAAGGGGAAGAGGAGATTAACCAAACGTTAATACATGTAAAAGATCAATACAAGGAAGCGGGTATGTTTTGGGTTAATCAGGATGGAGTCACTCAGGAGTTAATTAATCCATTTGGAACGATTCCAAAGAAGTGGTCTGCTTCAGATAGTATATCTTTCATGAAAAAAAGCTTTGGCGGGGATCCGTTTACAGTTGTTGCTTTTCTAAGTGAGGAAAGAAATCAAGGTTTTATGGTTTTTCAAATGCCGAAAAAGTATATGGAACCTCCACTGGTCCGTCTAAGAGATCAATATAGTTACATATATATCTTAACATTTATAGGTTTACTATCTTTGTTTCTACTTATCTCTTGGTTGTTTTTCAAAGGAATTCGTAAAAGACTTGTTCGCCTTCAGGAAGCGATGTCAATACCAATTCATTCATCCATACCGAGCCCGATAAAGCTAACTAAAGAAGATGAAATAGGAAGATTAGAAGAGTCATTTAATAAAATGGTAGGTGCATTAAAAGAAAGTAGGGAGAAAGAGCAAAAGGAGTTAAAGTTGAGACAGCAGCTCATTGCTAACCTTTCACATGATTTAAGAACGCCTTTAACTGTTTTAAGAAGCAATCTATATAGCTTGAAAAAAGAAGTACAGTCCAAAAAATCAATAGAGCTAGTTGAAACAATGGATGACAAAATTAGTTATGTTGCAGATTTAATTGAAAATCTTTTGTCTTACACATTACTGTTATCTGGAAAATACCCGTATGAGCCTCAGCAAATAAACATTGTTCGACTAGTACGTAACCATATTGCTACTTGGTATTCAGTTTTGGAGGATGAGGGGTTTGTGGTAGATATAGACTTACCTGAAAAAGGGCTATTTTGGGAGATAGATGAAAAGTGGTTGAAACGAATTTTGGATAATCTCCTTCAAAATGTGTTGAGACATGCAAGAAGTGGCAAGTTTGTCCGAATCACTATAAGTGAGAGGACCCTAATTGTAGAAGATAGAGGACCTGGAATGGACGTAGCAACAAATGAAACAAAAGGTACAGGAATAGGGCTAACGATCATTTCAATGATGACAAGAGAAATGAACATCAAATGGAAGATGGAATCAAGGGAGAGTGGATTGAAGATGACTTTTCAGCAAGGGGAAAAGGTATTCTAAATACGTATTGTAGGTGGAAATATTGAAAAAGGGAATTTTGTTTACGTTAGGGTATTGTTTATTCATAGTACTGGCTGCTGGTATAGGATTTTATTATTCTAGTGAAAGTACCCAGGAAGATAAATTGACTAGACAAAATGAAGTGAAACAGGCCTTCAATGAAGCGCTAAAAGCTGAAGAGGAAAGAATTGAAAAGAAAAAGGAATCAGAAGACTCGGATAAGTGGACTCCTTCACCAGGATTTATGTTAACTGCCATTTCAATTGGGGCTATCGCAGATATCGTTATTGTAATCTTATGGGCACGTCATGAAAACAGAAAGAGGGAGCTTGAAGCAGGAACCAATCTAACGAGAAAAAAAAGATTAACAGATTCAAATCTGTTTTGGTGGGTAATAGGTTTAGGGATTGTTAGGAAGAGGAATGATAAATTAATTGTGGACTGGAAGTATGTTGTGGGTTATTTAATACTGGGATTGCTTTTAAAAGTATGGTTAACAAATGAATTATTCTAAGAAAAAGGCAAGTGTAGGACTAGTCTATACTTGCCTTTTCGGGTTTAAAAATAGAAGAAAATATGAATTTTTGTGATAAAAGTCACTTTAAAATGAAAGCTTTTATTATAAAGTTATTTTCAACGTGATTCCTTTTCACTATAATTAACATAAGGCATTCATTAGTTTAATGATGTCTAGTACAAAAGGACTGTTATAATATTATTTCTTAAGAGGAGGCAACTATGAAATTCACCGTAGCAAAGAAATTGTATCTTGGTTTTGCATTTGTCCTTATTTTGATGGGAGGCCTAGGTTGGGTCGCTATTGATAAAATGGCTGTTATTAATAGTAAAACTACAGAGATTGAACTCAACTGGCTTCCTTCTGTAAATTATGTTGGAGACATTACGTACCTAACAGAGAGTATTCATGCATTGGAAGCAAAGCACACAATCGCAGCAAATTCTGTAAAAATGAGTGAGTATGAAGCAGAAATTGAACAAGTTATAGCTGAACTTGAACAAATATTTGTCGAGTACGAAAAATTAATCTCTGATGATTATGAAAAAAGCACTTATACAACTTTTTTAGGGGCTTGGGCGGAATATATAAAAATACATGAGCAGGTCATCACAGCTAGTAACTCAAAAGATGCCACTAGAGGGGGAGCTTTGATTGTGCAAGCTGACCAGAAGTTTGATGAAATGCAGGGGTATTTGTTGAAGTTAAGAGATATTAATTATGAAGGTGCTGTAAATGCTAGTCATGAGGCTGATAAGTTATTTGTTAATGGTACTAGAGAAACAACTATTTTACTTATAGCTGCCCTAATATTTGGTATTGGAATTGCTTACGTAATTAGCCGTCTAATCTCAAAACCTGTACAGTCAATGGCAGTTCTTGCTGAACAAATCTCAAACGGAGATTTAACAGCAGATGAATTGCATGTTAAAAATCGTGATGAAATTGGCGACTTAGCTAAGTCATTTAACATAATGGCATCAAACCTTCGCACTTTGATCCAGCAGGTAGGTTCTACAGCTGAACAAGTGGCTGCATCTGCTGAAGAATTAACAGCAAGCGCTGAACAAACGAGTCATGCTACAGAACAAGTTGCTTCAACCATGCAGGGAGTAGCAGCAGGCGTAGATCAACAGGTTCATAGTGTTGAAGAGTCTTCACAGACCATTAACGAAATGTCAGCAGGGATTCAACAAATTGCAAGTAATGCACAAAGTGTGTTAAATACTGCAATGGATGCTTCAGACAAAGCTGCTGAAGGTGGGAAGGTTATTCACACGGCAGTTGAGCAAATGAACTCAATTAACGCAACCGTGACTGGTCTTGGCAGTGTGGTTAAAGACCTTGGAGCTCGTTCATCTGAAATTGGAAAAATTATTGAGGTAATCACAGGAATTGCTGAACAAACGAATTTGTTAGCTCTAAATGCAGCAATTGAAGCTGCGAGAGCAGGGGAACATGGCAGGGGATTTGCTGTGGTAGCTGATGAGGTTAGGAAATTAGCAGAGCAATCAGCACAGTCAGCTGGGCAAATCTCGCAACTAATTTTTATGATTCAAGGAGAAACAAACAAAGCTGTTCAGTCCATGGAAATAGCGACTAAAGAAGTACAAGCTGGGATTGGTGTGGTTAACACGGCGGGAAGTTCTTTTGAACATATTCAGACTTCAGTAAATGATGTAAATGTTCAGATCCAAGAAGTCTCTTCGGCTGTACAACAGATGGCAGCAGGAACTGAACAAATGGTTCATTCGATGAAATTAATCACTGAGATATCAGAAAGTTCTGCTTCAGGAACACAAGAAGTGTCAGCAGCTACAGAAGAACAATTGGCATCTATGGAGGAAATAACAACTTCAGCTGGTTCTCTATCTAAAATGGCAGAGGAATTGCAGACGTTGATTAGTAGATTTAAAGTATAATACGAATCAATGTAAAAAGTCATTGGGGGTTCCCAATGATTTTTTTTGAACAGATATTTAGATTAAAACCTTTTAGTGTGCAGAGTGAGCCAATAGATTAGGCTCTTTTTCTGTCGAGTTCATTTATTAATTCTTTTATTTTGAAATGGTGGTAAACGGTTAGAGAAATTATTACTGTACTAAACAGACTTGAAAGAACAGAACTACCTAAGAGCAAGCGAACTACCTGCCGATTAAACATTATTTCACCTCTGATTTCTATACCTTATGATAACAATATCGTTTGCTGAGAATACAAAGTTTATGTATTGAGTTGCTAGGTGAATTGTTATTCCGAAAAATAGGTTAGCTCCCGAGTCGAGCTTCATCTATGGTCTTATCCTTATCAATTAATTATTGTTCTGCCACGACTCATTCCGATTGACCAAGGTATTATCATCGTGGCCAATATGTTTTTATATCAGTATTATAAGAGCTGGAAGAGCTTTGTTCTCGCTAATATCATCATGGCAATCATTTTTAGCTATATTTTTGAACCAATTACAGTATGGTTAGGCATATACAAGCTGGAGAATTGGAAATACACCTTTTCATTACCCATCTATGTTATAAAAGCAGTATTTATAAGATGGCTAGTAGATGAAGTACTACGTAAAAAGAAATATTCATAAGTAAATGAATTGGAGACAAGCTTTATTATTTCATTTCTCTTGCTTACCTCCAACTCAAAATGATTAATTAACACGATAATTAGAAAACTGACCCCAATATTCAACCTTATTATATTCTGAACTAGTAGATAGAAAATGAACAATAATGGGAGACGCGTCTTGCCACGGGTAGGCATGAAAGAAGGTTTGATCACCATAGCGAATGGCCTCTAACGCAAGAGGTAATTCACGTCTGAAAATGGTGTTTCTTATTTTTACAGTTTTCTGATCGAATTCACCACTATCTACATATAAATGAATGTAATACATCCAATCCCCATGTACATTTACCCATTCACCAAGCACTTCATCTCTCATTGTTTTATTTATTTTGTCATAGGCAAATTGTATGCCAATCGTTAAGTATAACTCACCTGTATCGTCTGAATGAGTGAGAGTGTGGCGGCGGTGACAAACAGGGAAAAGGGGAGTTGCTCCATCTCTAAATTCCACTGAAAGCTTACTAGGATTTAACTTGCTCATTCCATATCACATCCTATAATTATGGTCATCATATCGTATGCTATAGGCGCGTATTGGTACCCAGCGAACTAGGGATAAGAGGTTTATTATTTATTATTAAATGTCCAATAATAATTCAAAAGAAAGTTAACAGCAGGAATAATGAGTACGGTAAATAACTCTCCAATCAAGTAATGTAAAGCTATAATAGAGACAATTGTATACATTATGCCTACATTTAAGACAAAGCCGACAGAGGCTACGATCATGAACTTCACGAACTGTGTATGAGAATAAGTACCACCGAAGGTATATCGTTTATTTAGGATATAAGAACAAAGAGTCATGATTATAAAGGAAATGGTCGATGCCAAAACCGGTTCAATGTTAACTTGCTCTACAAAAATAAACATGGATAAAAAATATATGGCAACACATAGTACTCCCACTAGACTATATTTCGTGAATTTTTTTATCAAGGGTTGACTACTGAGCATAACAGATTCCTTTCATGATAAATCATTAATAAATGGTTTAAACCTTTAATATAATAAAGGAAAAATGTTAAGTTTTGCAATCTCAAATTTTGTTTAGAGTTATAAGGTTTTAACATTAGTAGCCCAATGGGTATCATATTATCTAGTCACATCTCCAGCATGGTGTCATACAGTAAATTAATTATTTTGATGTGGAGGATGATGATACTTGTCTAAACTGAAAACAACGTATGAAAGTAAACTTGGTTTACTTCAAACCGAAATAGCGATAAAACAAACGAAGGATTACTTTGAATCAGAATTGTCTAAAGCCTTAATATTAACAAGGGTTTCGGCACCACTTTTCGTACAAGAGGGAAAAGGAATAAATGATAACCTAAACGGAAGTGAACGAACAATTTCTTTTGATGGACTACATTTGGAGTCTGAGAAGCTTGAAATCGTCCAATCTCTTGCAAAGTGGAAGAGGATTGCTTTACAAAAATATGGTTTAAAAGTAGGCCAGGGGCTTTGTACAGATATGAAGGCGATTAGAAGAGATGAGGAATTAGATTATTTGCACTCTTTTTACGTAGAACAATGGGATTGGGAAAAAGTCATATCATCTGAGCAAAGAAACATTCACACATTAATGTCAGAGGTGAAAATGATTTATAAGGTTCTACAAGAGACTGAGAACTACTTATTTGAACTTTATCCTGAACTTGAACCAGTTTTGCCAGATGAAATTCAGTTCATCTCTGCTCAGGAGCTTGAGAATCTATTTCCTACATTAACCCCAAAGGAAAGAGAAGATAAAATTGCTGAGCAACATGGAGCGGTATTTATAATGCAAATTGGAGGCGAACTTCGCTCTGGAGTAAAACATGACGGTCGTTCTCCTGATTATGATGATTGGACATTAAATGGTGACCTCATTTTATGGTATCCAACCCTAGGGTGCTCTGTTGAGATTTCTTCTATGGGTATTCGTGTTGACAGAGAAACCTTAATGCACCAATTGCATTGTTCAGGAAATCAAGATAGAAAAGAACTAAAATACCATCAAATGATATTAAATAATGTACTTCCATATTCGATTGGTGGTGGCATTGGTCAATCGAGATTATGTATGTTTTTGCTTAAGAAAGCTCATATTGGCGAGGTTCATGCTTCCGTTTGGAATGAGTCCATTATAGAAGAATGTAGAGAAGCAAATATTCCTTTATTATAATTGAATTTAAAGTTTCTGGTCACGAATATACAAAAGGGGCATATCGTAGGTGTTTTCGGTATGCCCCTTTATATTTATTGAAAGTAGTCCAAATCCAGAGCACTTACATTAAAAATTTGAGTTGCAATGCCTCTTTTTTTGTGGAATATAATATAATAGGTGTTAGTTATTAGTCTTTAAAAGAATACCGGGATAGTTCCCGGTCGGAGGAATTAGTATGAAATCTACGAACAATCCGATCTATTGGTCTTTGCTTAAGCATCAAGACTGGAACCTTTATCTTGCCGCAACATCAGAGGGATTGTGTTTTGTTGGTTCACAAAATAAGCCTTTTGAGGAACTGGTTGAATGGGCTAGAAAGCGGTTCCCTGGAAGTCCTCTATATAATGATTCTGAAAAACTAAAAGATTATGTAGACGAGATTTCCGAATACTTAGAAGGAAAGAGACAAAGTTTTACTCTTCCATGTGAGTTTAAGGGAACCGATTTTCAGCTTGCTGTCTGGGATGCTCTATGTGAAATACCTTATGGACAGACATGGTCTTATTCAGACATAGCAAATCATATCAATAAATCATCTGCTGTTCGAGCGGTAGGAGCAGCTATCGGAGCGAATCCTGTTTTAATTACAGTCCCATGTCATCGTGTTGTCGGTAAAAACGGTGCTTTAACAGGATATCGCGGCGGTCTAGATATGAAAATGAAACTATTGGAACTTGAAAAGAAATAGGGTGATGCATCTGCTATATTAGGATGCATTACCCTATTTCTTTTTCTTTACTGGAAGCACCGGAGACTTAGACTCAGCTAACACCTGTCTGTATCGTACTTTATTGTGATAAATTCTCTAGTTGATTTAATAACGTGGTTACCTCCGTAATTGTCGTGACTTTTGAGAGTTCTCTAATTGCATGATGACTAGATTTCTATTTCCATCACATTATTAATCTCGGTTAAAAGTACTTCATTTTTCGCTACTAACTCTTGATGTATGCTTTCCACAATCGCCTCATCAAGTTGAGGGATTGAGTTCGGTGAATAAAAGTAAGCTCAAAGCATAAAAAGACTTTGAGCTTTTTGTGGTTATTTTTGACCATACTAACTGTCATATTGTTTGTGACACTTATTTTTTCCCCCTTATTAATCATCCAAACAAAAACAAGTAGGTAAAATACAATGAGTACAAGTCCAGTATCACCTGTGATATAAGTAACAATTGATTTTGCTTCTTGAGTAAGTGAATCACCATAGTTCCACGCAGTGTTATGAACCGAATGTGCAATGAATGCAGGCCATATACTTCTTGTTGCATACGTAAGGTAAGTCATAAACGCACCAGCTAATGTAACAGTGACCATAGGAGGATAGGTAGATCAATATGTAACCTATCTATCCTATTTCGTCTTTTCATTGATTTTTTTGTGAAAAAAACAAAAACCATACCGCATGATTTTGTTCATCTGCTGCTGCGCGTTGAAACGTTTTCTTGATATAAGGATCTTCCGATTGGTCAGCAATATCTAAGTAAAAATCAACGGTTTTTTGTTCATCTACAAATGAGAATTCTACTCCATCAATATAGGAGTCTGGACATTCTTCAGTGTGCTCAGAAAGTGCTGGATTTCCTACTAATAATCTGTAAATCTTGCGAAATTCTTCATAGTGACGTTGTTCATCCTCACGTATCTCTAAAATCTGTTCTTTTTCTAAAGGTGATGGTGCTAATTGGGCTAATTTTTCATAACAGGCAATTGCGCTATATTCCCCATTAATGGCTTTTTGGATATCCCTTATTAATTGAGCGGTGTTTCTAAGGTGGGAATAATAATTGTTATATTGATTCATGACGATCCTCCATATTAAAAATAGTCATTTATCCTATGCTTCAAAAAGTGTTGGAGTGCAGGGATCGATCTTTTAATAGGATTGAATCTTTTTTACATAATAAAAGAGGGACAGTTCCAATATTCTGTGCCCTAGGCATTATAATTTACATTATTTTGAAGTGAAAGTAGAAAAAGTCGTATCGCTCTTCACCTTATTTTGCACTTTCATCCCAAATAAAAATCGTAAACTATTAAATCTTCGAATGATAATATGATAACTAAGCATAATGATAACAAATGAGACTACAGCAAGTATTAACAATTTTACATAAATTGGCCATGATAAATCATGTAAAAAATAAGCGATCAAAACAATAACTGGTTGATGTAATACATAAAATGGCATGGATGCCTCACTTGTGTAAGTTAAAAATTTGTTGGAAAAGGATAGATATCGATCTGCGAAATAGAAAACACATAGTAGAAGACTCCAGCAGCTAAATGTTCTTACTGCAAAATAGATCCAACTTTCAATCGTACCTGGCTTTGGGAAGCCACTCATAAACCAAACGATGTAAACAATTGTAGTGACAACAGCTATGAACATGTGAATCTTAATGGTTGCTTTAAGAGCGGTTTTAAATAATGGACTTGAAAGAAAATAATACCCATACATAAAAACAATTAAATAAAAAATGAGATCCCAGCCACCTAATCCTTGTGTTTTAATGATGTTTGATAGAAATAGGAAAATAGGTAGTATATAAAAATGATGGGTTTTGAATTGTTTTATTCCTACTTTTTGGAATAAAGGTAAAGTTAGTAGTGAAAATACAAGTAATACAAGCAAATACCATAAATGTAAACCAAAAAAAGCGAAATTCCCAGAACCACCAATGTCTAAATAAATTCCATCAAAAAAATGAGGAAGAAAGGAAAAGAATGAGCCATCATATTGTCCGTTTGTTATTCTCTCAATATAGATTTGATGAGGAGTTAAAATCAAAACACCAAATGCTAGGGGTACTCCTAATTTAATAAAGCGTTCCTTCACATACCCGGACATTGTTCTGCTTTTCAATGCGTAGGAAACACTCATACCTGAGATGACGAAAAATAAGGGCATAATCCATGCTCCTACAAAAAGTGAAAAAACTAAAATGCCATCTGAATCAAGTTCGTTGTTTTTAATGTGCCAGGGAAATGGGTTTACAAACATTGTACAGTGGTAAAGAAATACAGCAAGTGTTGCTATGACACGAATCCAATCTAAATCGTATTGTCGCGTTAATGAAGAAAAGTCCTTTTCCATAATTCACCTCAAATAGTATGTAGACAAACATATATTACCATTTATGTGAAAAAATAAATAGACTTCTGATATCAAAATATACTGCACACCAATTGAGTCTATCAATTGGTGTGCAGCGATATAGTTCAAACTATCTACCTTAAAAATTGGTGAGAGCTTTTGCATATTCAATTGGGGTTGTTAGTATTTTTCGAAGCATTTTAAATTTCTTCAATCTTTGTAAGCTCTTAAGTCCGTAGATTCGATTGTTTATTTCTAAAACCCATGTTTTTTTATTCTCATCTATAACCACATCAAATACGATATCTCCGTAATGCCCCATCTCTTTTTCAATAAGCTGACAAATAATCATGCAATCTTCAATAGTCTTATTAAGTATTTCTTGTGCATGATTGGAATCAGTCTGAAAAAGTAACTGAATTGCTTTATTTCCTGACAGTAGGCCTGATAAATGCTTGTAATTTGTTACAATTCGATTTTCTTTAGCTACTCTACCAACCGTTCCCTGACATATCCATTCCTTGTTTTTATTCTTTTGAAAATAAAAACGGAAATCAGTGTGTTTATCCTTATATAAAGTTGGAATCCCTTGTTGCAAAATATAACCATGTTTATTCGTTAACTTTGTATTCAGATAATCCATTGTGTTATTTATTGAAGGGAACTTTACTTTATTGCCTTCACCATCAGTAATAATATACTGGTCATCTTTCTTTTCTATCCTAATAATACCTATCCCTTGCATCCCTCTGATGGGTTTTATATAGACTTGATCATGTTTCTCTACCATGTCTTCTATATCTTCTTGATTCTTATAAAACCTGCTTTCTGGTAAAAGTTTTTTAGCTTCACTATCACCTGAGCAGACTTCCCAAAGTTTTAATTTATCAAAGTAATGAGAATTGAAAATAGTGTCACCCATTTGATTAAGCAACTCTTTTTGAAGGACTTTTTGAATTCTAACTCGTTTGAAAAATGAGTCAGGGTAAGGGAAGATTCCTTCCTGCCATTTCATTTTTTTATTCCTTGCATTTGGATTGTAGTAATATCCTTTTATAGTTCGCTCTTCCATATTGATCCCTGCTTCAGAGCACAGAAAGACCACTCCGTTAATTTCGTTGTAGTTCCGGAGCCTAGAGTTGTATTTTTTGAACTCATATTGCTTAAAGTTACTTTTTTGTTTTGCAAGAATCCCAATTATTGGGCCAATATGAATCATATTGTCTTCTACCTTTATTTCATAAGTTAAATTGGCTGGTAAAGTAAATGGAATTTTAGATTTTGGAAGACCGATTGTGTCATCAGATAAAACATTTGATTCAATTATATTAAACTGTTTGGACCACTGTCCGATTTTTAATGTAACTACCTTACTTGTAAGGTTAAATTCTTGTATAAAATTTTTAGAAAGACGAATCTTTCTCTTATAATATTTTTTGTAAAGAATGTTATATTTTTTCAGGTTAACCACCCTCCTTTTTGTTGAGCTCTAAACTTATTTTATGTTTGGTGGAGTATGAGGGTGAGGACATGTATAGCAGCATAAACGTGGAAATAGCATCCTTTGGTAAAAATAGTCATCATAACCTCTGAGCAAGTTTTAAATGGGTAGGTGGGGTTATTAATAGAAGGATGGAAATAATAGTTGATAATTGACATAAGCATGAGGAGAGAGAAACTTGGAAAAAGCAGTATTAAAAGTGGAAGCCATATTAGTAGCATTTGATCCTGAAACTTTTGTAACAGAGCGAGTGAACGAGGTTAATGTTGAGTTTGGAGGATTACCAGGTGACCGACACTATGGTATGACAAGACCAGCAGATGTTCGTCAACCTATGTATGAGCGTGGAACAGAAATCCTTAATAGACGACAAGTTACCATTGTATCGGTGGAGGATTGTAGGCTTATTGCAGACCAGCTAGGTGTTCCTGAAGTTAAACCTGAATGGTTAGGTGCAAATCTATTAGTAAGTGGGATATCAGATTTCACAAAATTAACAATGGGTTCTCGTTTAATTTTTCCTGACGGGACAGGCCTTATTTGTAATGGTGAGAACTTACCATGTAAATTACCGGGAAAGGAAATTCAAAAAGCATTTCCAGACATTCCGAATCTCGATAAAATGTTTGTACTAGCAGGAAGAAAACGTCGAGGAATTGTCTGTAGTGTGGAAAAACCTGGTATAATTGGAAAAGGAAATGAAATAAAATTATTTATCAATAACTATGAGAAACCAATGCAGTAAAAGCTAGGGGGGAAAAAATGACCAATTTGGATGGATTTCAAATTAAAGTGGCCACAACTGAGGATAGTGGCCGAATCATTTCCATGTTAAAGGATTTGGCGATGTGGATGAGAGAAAACGAAATCAAGCAATGGGGTTATCTGTTAGAAGGTGGAGATGACGAAGAAATAGAACAATCTATTTCAAGTGGTGAGACGTACCTTGTATTAAAAGACACTGAACTAATTGGGACTTTTACGGTTTTAGAGGCACCTAGTGAATGGGATAGGCATGTTTGGGGAGAAGATGCTTCCTTAGAAGGACTTTACTTACATAGGTTAGCTTTGATTCCTTCCTTTATGAGCATAGGTTTAGGTAGAAGTTTATTGAATTGGATCCAATCCAACCGATATGATAAAGAGTATATTCGATTAGATTGTGTTTCAGAGACGTAGATTAAATCATTTTTACAAAGAAAATGGGTTTGATTTGGTAGGTACCAAGGATGGGCATAATAAATATGAAAAGAAGATTAGAAGCTAGCGTGGCGCAGAACCAAGCTAGCTTGTATACCGTGCTTTTCTAAAAATCGTCTATTTTTTCTCTTCGTCATCCTTGGTCATGTTCTCAACCGCTTCAGCAATTGCATTTGACATTTGATCAACTTCCTCCATTGTTCCTCCATGAAGCTGGCCGTCAATACCTGGTTTGTTTCTCTTACTTGGTTCAACTGGGTTGATTAATCTAGCCATACGAACACCTCCTATGTAATAGGGTGTTTACGTCTAATAATTTTTAATCATTAAAAAAACGTTAATGTTTACCAGTTAGTATTGCTCAAGAAGTTAGAGAAGTATTGTTTGAACAAAATTAGAATTAATGCTATAAAAACACCACCTTCCGTTCATACTAAACGTATGTTCGGAGGTGTTTTTTAATGGATATTAAAGATTATCAACAAATATTTAATGAGTACAAGCATCAGGGAGAAGAACAAGCAAAAGTAGAGGCTTTTGACAATGTTTCATCAGGAGCTGAGGAAATCGTAGCTGTACGCAAAAATGATGATGGTGATCTGATTGCCTTTAAAACAAGCAGCGGCCGTGAATTAGACTATGTCACGGCATTGAACGAAGCAAAAGGTGGAAAGCTTGCCCATGTTGACGTCTTTCACAAATATGGACGAGACATCCTACGAAGCGAACCAGATGGTGTCAAAGAAAATAACCTCGACAACTTACCACAGTTTTAACTCTGTCTAATTGTGTCTTCTGGGGCCTGACCCCCGGCGCGTTAAAGCTTTAACGCGTTGCGGGTCAGGCTTTATAGTGCAACCGTTTGTATTTTTTATAAATTTACATTTTAAGTATTGTGCTTAGGGTAGAAGATATTGTAAAATTAGGCGTTTTCTACAAAATGAAGAATTATCATGTGGTTTTAATGGAGGTCATAGCTCGTGAGCATCATTGAAGTAAAGAATTTACGTAAAGAGTATAAAATCAGTGAGAAGGATGTAGGGTTGATTGGGGCAATTAAAAACGTTTTTCGTCCCAAGTTCAGAACGAAAACGGCAGTGGATGATATTAGTTTTTCAATTGCTGAAGGAGAAGTTGTTGGGTATATTGGGGCGAATGGTGCAGGCAAGTCGACCACAATTAAAATGTTAACCGGTATTTTAACACCAACGAGTGGTGAGGTTCTTATTAATGGATTGGTTCCACAAAAAAATCGTGTTCGAAATAATAAGCAGATTGGTACTGTATTTGGTCAAAGAACACAACTTTGGTGGGATCTGCCAGTGATCGAGTCTTATAATCTTCTACAAAATATCTATGAAATACCAAAAGATATTTTCGAAGAAAACTTGAATCGGTTTAGAGAGTTACTAGATTTGGATGAATTATTGAAAACTCCAGTACGACAACTAAGCTTAGGACAAAAAATGCGATGCGAAATTGCAGCTGCTTTTTTACATAACCCAAGAGTTGTTTATTTAGATGAACCTACAATTGGATTAGATGTAATGGTTAAAGAAAAAATTCGAGAGTTTATTAAAACGGTTAATAAAGAGAGAAAAGTCACCGTTATTCTTACAACACACGACATGCAGGATATTGAAGAAGTATGTTCAAGAGTGATGTTTGTTGATTATGGGAAAGTCATTTATGACGGTGACCTTGAGAGTGTTAAAAATGTACTTGGTAAAACAAGAACGGTTGTGTTTAAAGTAAAATCCAAAAGTGAAGATCTATATGATGTGATCGAGAAGAGTGAAGGTTTGTCTCTTTTAAAAGAAGCTGAAGATACACTAGAAATCCAGTTTAATAGAGAAACCGTTACTGCAACACAAGTCATCAATATTGTTTCTCCTTATTGTGAAGTTGTTGATCTATCGATTCAAGAAGTGTCAATTGAAACGATTGTAAAGAGTTTATATAAATAGAGGTGGTTAACATGTGGACATTGCGTAAAATGGCTACACTTGGTGCAATGGGTATGAAAACCACCTTGGCATATGTTGCTTCGGTATGGGCATCGGTTTTTGTAAACATTTTGCAAATTATTGTGTTTTATTATATTTGGACAGCAGTATACAGTGACAAAGAAGTATTAAAAGGAATAACCTTTCAAGAAATGATTACATATGTCATTCTTTCAAGAATTTTGTTTATTGCGATCAGTTGGGGCGTGAATAATTGGATTGCACACCAAATTCAAACAGGGCAGATATCGATGGAACTACTGCGACCAGTTGACTATCAGTTTGCGATGTACTCTACGAGGGTCGGAGATTTTTTAATGTTTACGGTATTAAATGGGGCACCAGTACTTATTATTTCGGCATTGATGTTTGGCTTACTTGGGCCAGCGGGTATAAGTTCGGGTATGTTCTTTGTTATCAGTATTTTTATGGCAATTACGATCGCTTTCTTTATAGAGTTTATCGTCGGGTTACTATCATTTTACACAACGAATGGCTGGGGATTACAGGTATTGAAAGAGGCAATTATGAACTTCTTTTCAGGAGCAATTGTTCCACTGGTGTTTTTTCCTGGAGTTTTGCGAGATATTGTAAGTTTCCTGCCATTTAAGGATATGGTCTATACCCCAATCTCCATTTATTTAGGCTTTGTCGAGGGACAAAAAATGGTTGAGTCACTTCTGTTTCAGTTGTTATGGGTAGTTGTTCTGTGGATCCTTTCACGGATGTTCTTTAAGCATGCATTGAAAAAGATTGTGGTTCAAGGAGGGTAAGAGGTGAGATCGATTGTGAGATATATTAAATTGTATTTAGAATTTGTGAAGCAAAATTTTAAAGTAATGCTTGAGTATCGAGCGGATTTTTTGATAGGGTTTTTCTCAACCTTCTTACTTCAGGTCGGTGGAATCTTCTTTATATGGGTTATTTTTGATAACATCGGTGACATACAAGGCTGGACGTTTTATGAGGTTACATTGATTTACGGAATGTTAACACTTGCAAAAAGTATCAATCATATCTTCTTTGATAACCTGTGGGTGCTAGGTCAGCAATATGTTAGGCAGGGCAAGTTTGATGTATTGCTATTAAGGCCGATTTCACCTCTGTTTCATTTGGTGGCTGATAAGATTCAACAAGACGGGTTTGGAAACCTGGTGATTGGCATTATCCTTGTCACGAAATCAGTGATGGAGTTAGGGATTGGATTTACAGTTTTGGATTTCTTCATGATGCTGGTGTTTGTGATTAGCGGTGGCTTTATCTTTGCTGCGATTAACTTAATTACGACAACGACCAGCTTTTGGTTTGTTGAAAGCAATATGTTCATGTGGAGCACATTTTCACTATCTGAATTTGCATTATATCCACTAGGAATCTATCATAAGGCAATTGGTATTTTACTAACATGGCTAATTCCATATGCCTTCGCAAGCTATTATCCAGCAGGCTTTTTCTTGGATAAAGGACCAATCATGATGAGCTTGCTAACACCAGTGATAGCCGTAGTACTATGGTTCATTGCTCTCCGTGTATGGAACTTTGGCATAAGTAACTACTCGAGCACTGGATCTTAAATATGTCTTTTGGGGCCTGACCCCCGGCGCGTTAAAGCTTTAACGGACTGGGGGTCAGGCCCCATATGGATAAAAGGGGAATTATTACAAGTTTATGGTAACAATAATCACTAATAACTCTTTTTTACATGAGGTGAAGTATATGGCTTGGCTACTCGTATCACTACTTGGATTACTAATCATGGTCCTTAATATTAGATATCACTATAAAGAAACAGAAGATAGCAACAGTAAGGGTAAGCAGTGGTTCGTAACCCTCTTTTTTTTGCTGATTTCGGTAGGAAGTCAAGCATCATTATTATATTTAGGGTTATTACTAGTCTTGTTCGGACTCGTAATGGCAACTGGATTGCTTTAAGGGGGAGGATAATACCAATTATTTGGAAATACTTAACTAAATCACTAAATTACTTAATTTTAGCCATGAAATACTTACCAATATAATTAAAATACTTAAACTAAATCCCATAATACTTATCTAAAAAAGTAAAATACTTAATTAAGAACGAAACAAACGCTAATAACGAACTTATATCCCATCCCTAAGCCCCTCAGAATCCTTTCTCTCTTATACAGTAAGTGATTAAACCCCGATTAATAATGCCATTTTTCCCTACTGGAAAATCAGGAAAAACCAACCATATTTGGGCTTGTTTATGTGATAAATCTCACATTTATTAACACAATTTTCATCTATTCTTTAGTTAAGGGAAAACCTTACAAACTCAAAGAAAAGGTGATTTAAATGGTTGTTGATTTCTTAAGAAATAATCGCATTGCATCTGGTATCTTGCTGGTTTTAAGATTGTATCTAGGGTGGTCATGGATGGTCGCGGGATGGGAAAAGGTAACTGGGGATTTTGATGCAGGTGGTTATTTACAAGGAGCAGTAGGGAAAGCAACCGGGGAACATCCAGCAGTTCAAGGATGGTGGGCTGTGTTTTTAGAAAATGTAGCGATTCCAAATGTAGGTCTTTTTAATATACTCGTTTCATGGGGAGAATTATTAGTAGGTATTGCACTATTACTTGGTACATTTACAACGTTTGCGGCATTAATGGGTATTTTAATGAACTTTGCATTCTTGTTCTCTGGAACTACGAGCACAAACCCACAAATGGTCTTACTAACGATTTTCATTTTAGTAGCAGGTGCAAATGCAGGGAAATTAGGTCTAGATAACTGGATCCTTCCAACATTAAAAAATAAATGGAAAAAATCTACGCGAGATAAAACAAGAGCAATCTAATCTTACCTACAAAAAAAAGCCCACATACTTAGTATGCGGGCTTTTAATCAACTAGTTTAGAGCAGTTCTCAGAGTTTCAATATTTTTTCTCATTAAACTAAAATAATCTTCATTGTTCTTTACGTCGTCTTCCGAAATAGATTCAAGGTTATTGAGGTAAAGAACATCTGCTCCAATTTCATTTTTAACAACATCTGATATTTTACTAGTTACATTTTGTTCAAAGATAATGTAGGTTAAGTTATTTGCTTTCGCTGTTTCAATAATTTTTGTTAATTGTTTTTGTGATGGTTCTTGGGTTGGTGACAAACCAGTTACAGCAATTTGTTCAATGCCATAGCGTGCTTCCCAGTATCCATAAGCTGCGTGGGCTACAAGGATTTTCTTATGAGCTGCCTCGTTGATTACACTACTAAATTCAGTATCTAACTTTTCTAGTTCTGCTTTTACCGTCAGGAAGTTCTGTTCAAACTCATCTTTTGCTTCTGGTTTTAATTCTACTAAAGCATTTTTAATGTTTTCAGCCATTTTGATTGCGTACATTGGATCAAGCCATACATGTGGATCTGTGTCGCCATGATTGTGGTCTTGGTGTCCTTCTTCGTTAGCATGCTCATCTGTATGTTCTTCATCAGAATGGTCATGAGCGTGTTCATCTTTATGTTCCTCATCAGAATGTTCATGGTCGTGCTCATCCTTATGTGCTTTCTCATCGTGACTGTGTTCATCGTCATGGGCATGCTCATCTTCTGTTTCTGCATGTTCCCCATGTGCAAGTAATTCAATACCATCTGCAGCCTTTACTAGCATTACTTTTTCTTTTTCTAAAACTTCAGAAGCTGCTTCAACAAAGCCTTCAATTCCAGCACCACTGTAAATTAGTGCATCTGAACTTGCAATATGTGTCATAGTCTTTGCTGTTGGCTCATATGAGTGTGCATCCACATTTGGTGGGTAAACATTTTCAACTTTTACATGCTCGCCACCTATTTTCATCGCAAAATCATACAGTGGAAAAATCGTTGTATAGATGGTTAGGGGAGTTATATTACTTGTCTCTTTTGTAGTATCCTCTTGTTCATTAATAGTTGCTTTTTCATTTCCACATCCGTATAAAAACATAGAAATGATAAGTAATAGAATGGTAAGTTTGTTTTTCATTTGTTTCTCCTCTCAATATTTTCGGAATGATTACGATTTATAATCCGGGATTGTTTTTTTAAATAGAGTCGTTAATTAGTATATATCGTAATAGTTTCGATTTACAGAATATATATTAAAACAATTTAGAAGTTATTACAAGTAGTATTTTTTCTAGTAAACTGTTACGCTTTTATTTACATTGGCGTATGTATGCTTTAAAATATAAAACGTAATAATTACGATTGAATTTCGATCACAATGACTATCATAAACTAAGACGACACCTAAATTCAAGAGAAATCTACTGGAATTTATTTAAACTTTCTACATAAAGTTGACGTCTTCGAAAATCTGAAACATATAGGAGGAATCCATGAAACGGACACTTCGTGGCAGCATAATTGATATTACTGGAGTTCTACTTATCATTTTTGTTTTGCTAATGCTCACTCCAGGGATTGGTGGATCAAGTTCATTAGCGATACCACCTTCAATATTAAACTTAAATATGATTTTTCTTAGTATATTAATAGAAGCCTTGCCATTCGTTCTCATCGGTGTTTTGATTGCAGGTTTAATTCAAATCTTTATAACAGAAGAGCATATTCAACGCTTCATTCCAAAAAATAAATATATGGCTGTTGTAATGAGTTGTGTAGTTGGGGCTATATTCCCTGCTTGTGAATGTGGGATTGTACCTATCGTACGAAGACTTATCTCTAAAGGTGTACCAATCTATGCATCAATGGGTTTTATGTTGACAGGACCACTGATTAATCCTGTTGTTATTGCATCTACTTATATGGCTTTTGGAAATAATATTGAAATTGCAGCTTTAAGGATGGGATTAGGGTTCTTAATCGCGTTACTTATTGCCTTAGTTGTAGGTTGGATTTTTAAAGGAACTCAATTTAAGAAATCTATTGAGATGCAAGTAACTCATCAACATAGTCACGGACCTAAAAAATCGTTTGGTGATAAATTTTGGTCAATGCTAACACATTCAATTGATGAATTCTTTGATATGGGGAAGTTTCTTGTAATTGGAGCTTTTTTAGCAGCTGTTTTACAAACCTATATGCCAGCAGAAGGTTTGTTAGAGGCTGGTAGTGGACCAGTTACTTCGTTATTAGTTATGATGGGACTAGGGTATATTTTATCACTATGTTCTGAAGCAGACGCATTTATCGGTGCATCTTTTAGTAACTTGTTTCCACAACATTCTATTTTAGGTTTCTTAATTCTTGGACCAATGCTTGATTTGAAAAATACATTAATCATGTTAAGTGTTTTCCGTTTTAAATTTGTAATGGGGATGCTCGCATTAATATCGTCTATGGTATTTATAACGTTGATGGTTGTCCAAAGTATTCTATAGGGGGAGGAGATATGTATGCAATTTCATTTTCAACAAGCTCTTAGAGCATTGATTTTAGTAGCATTCTCCGCCATGATCGTTAAGCTTCATTTGACAGGAGATATTACGAAGTATATTAATCCTAAATATGACTTTTTAAGTCAGTCAGCTGCAGTTTTATTTTTTATATTGTTTTTGATTCAGTTGGCTAGGGTTTGGACTGTTAAAGAAGAGGATGATCATCATTCTTGTAGTCATGAAGACCACCACTGTTCTCATGACCATGGAACTTCATCTTTCTCAATGAAGAAATTTATTTCTTATTGTATTCTCGTAACTCCCATTCTCACAGGTTTTGTCTTTCCTGCAAAAGTCCTTGATGCTTCAATTGCTAGTAAAAAAGGGGCGATGGTGTTGCTTTCTAGTCAGCAACAATCTGTGCAAAATGATAGGGATGAAGCTGAATCGGCGGATTCTGATGAAGTATTTGAGGGTGAGGATTCACTTTATGACCATGAAGCCGCTGAACCCATAACAATGGGTGAAACAATCTCAAATAAAGAGTACGAAAAAATCATTGAAGAGCTTCGGAATAGTACTGATATCATAATGGATGATTATGTTTACAGCACTTATTATGAAGAGATAAGTAGTGACTTAAACCATTATAAAGGTAAAAAAATGAAGCTAAACGGATTCGTATATAAAGAAGAGGGGTTTGCTGAGAAACAATTAGTTCTAGCAAGATTTTTAATCACACACTGTGTGGCTGATGCAAGCATTGTTGGCTTTTTATCGGAAATGCCAGAGGCATCTAGTATAGATGTCGATACATGGATTGAGGCAGAAGGGGTTTTAGAGGTTACTACTTATAATGGTGTTGAAATGCCTGTACTGAAGATTACCCATTGGGAAAAAATTAGTGAGCCAGAAGAACCTTATTTGTATCCAATAAATGTGAAATTATTATAATGTAAAAAGAGGAGTTGCGTTTAGCGCTCCTTTTTTGTATTAATTGGGCAAAGTTAGATAGGGAAATTATTATATCGAATATCCCGATGTTTTCCACGTCTCAAAGTATTGGTAAATGAGCATTAACCCTTTCTAAGACCTCAAACTTTTTCATAACGTATGCCTTCTTCCTAGAGCAATTTCACAATTAATATCTTATTTTCAAGAGGAAATTATCAATTAATTTTTTAAAAAGGGTCATACTAAGCATATTATGTATGCTTGGAGGGGATTTTGTGAGCAAGAACGAAAACGCACTATCAATTTATGCTCTTGGTGGACTAAATGAAGTTGGTAAAAATATGTATGCCATCGAGTGTAATAACGAAATTCTTGTCATTGACTGTGGGAATAAGTTTCCTGATGAAAGCTTACTAGGGATTGATTTAATCATCCCAGACATGACTTACTTAGAAGATAATCGGGAGAAAGTCAAAGGACTACTTGTTACCCATGGACATGAAGATCATATTGGTGGTATTCCTTATTTCTTAAAGAAGATTAATGTTCCAGTGTATGGTACTCGCTTTACTTTAGGATTGATTGAGCTAAAACTAGGTGAACATAAGCTCTCAAGAGAGACGGAGCTTAAAGAAATCAACTCAGAAACCAATTTATCTTTTGGTAAAATTAATGTTAGCTTTTTTAAGGTAAATCACAGTATTCCTGATTGCCTAGGAATTGTGTTTGACACACCTGAAGGAGTGATTGTACATAGTGGCGACTTTAAATTTGACCTGACACCTGTGAATAATCAATATTCGGATATTCATAAGATGGCTGAAATCGGAAAAAAGGGAGTCCTGCTTCTATTATCTGAGAGTACAAATGCAGAACGGTCTGGATCGACTCCATCTGAGAAGAATGTTGGTGCACATATCGAGGAGGCTTTTGTGAAGGCTACTCGAAAAGTGTTATTATCAACCTTTGCTTCAAATATTAATCGCGTTCAGCAGGTTGTAGATGCTTGTATAAAAACGAATCGAAAACTTGCGCTGTTAGGACGGAGCATGGTGAATGTAGTTGATGTTGCGATGGAGCGTGGATATTTAGATGTACCAGAAGGAATGCTGATCGATCAAAATGAAATTAATGAACTTCCGCCTGAAAAAGTAGCTATTTTATGTACTGGTAGCCAAGGCGAGCCGATGGCAGCATTGGCACGATTATCTACAGGAAATTTCCGAGGGGTTGAAGTTTTACCGGAGGATACAGTAATTTTAGCAGCAGGACCTATTCCTGGTAATGAAAAGAATGTTTCGCAAGTAATAGATAATTTATACACTCTAAGAGCCAATGTTATTTACGGATCAGGTAAAGGGATGCATGTGTCAGGGCATGGTTACCAGGAAGATTTAAAGCTTATGTTGACCTTGATACAGCCAAAGTACTTTATCCCAATTCACGGCGAATATCGTATGCTTTATCATCACCGTTTGCTTGCTGAGTCTGTCGGGGTGGAACAAGAAAACACATTTGTTATGGGCAATGGTGATGTTGTTGATATTAATGATGGTATAGCCCGCCAAACGAGGGAAATTCATGCGGGTAATACGTACGTGGATGGAATAGGTGTTGGAGATGTTGGAGAAGTTGTGTTACGTGACCGTAAGCAGCTTGCCGAAGATGGAATGCTTGTTATCATTTTAACAATGAGTAAAAGAAATGGTAAATTGATTTCAAATCCTGATACGATTACTCGTGGTTTTGTTTATGCTAGGGATTCAGAGGAGCTATTACGAGATGTGAACAAACTTATCACTAAAACCGTAAATGAGCTAGAACATGAACGTAAGCGTCAATGGGGTGACATCAAGCACCAATTGAAAAAAACAGTTGGTCAGTACTTATTCCAACATACTAAGAGAAAACCGATGATTCTACCGATTATAATTGAAGTGTAATTTCTTGAAAAATGCAGGGTATTCGTTTAGAATCCCTGTATTTTTTTGTTGGGCTATAAATAGTGAAAAATAAATGAAAAAGAGCTTAAGATTAAGCTCTTTTCAATGGTACACTATAAGGAACTACATAAGGTGGAGGCAGTTAAGTGGAGATTTCAATCATTCAAATCATTCTATTAGTAATTATTGTTTTAGCTATTATTGGGTCAATTTTAGGCTGGTTAAATACTCGTGCGATTTTGAAAGAATTACAAGATATTAAAAGAGAACTAGGAATTAAGGACGTTCGAAAGCCTTCTATTTTTGACAATGATTTAGATAAGGATTAACTAAAGGTAACAAGCATGGTTGGTACATAGGTGTAAAGCGTATAGGAAACAATAGGTACCTGAGGTGATGACTATGGTTGTTTTCCTACTGGTATTCTTTCTTTCAATTGTTATGCTGGTGACTTTTTGGAGATTTCTAAGGAAAAAAGATACATTTGAGAGTGTCTTCCTCTTCCTGTTTTGTTCATTTATCTGTCAGCACATTAATTTCAAGTTATTTTCTGCCTACGATAGACTATCAGTAGTTCAGGAATTGTTCCCAAGATTGGTCAGTTATTTACATTTCGGGGTCATTTTACCCGTTATTTTAATTTGGATACTTTATGCTTTTAGACTTCAGTTAACATGGTTTATTAAAGGTTTGTTTACATCTCTTTGGATTGGGCTTGATATTCTCTCTAAATACTTTTATATAATGATAGGGGTATTAGAATCTAAATCAGATTCTTGGTATCCAACCGTCGATTTAGGTATTTCACTGGGTATTATCATCTTGTCTTCTTTCTTTGTTAGGAAGTTTCATTCTATTCTAATAAAAGAGAGGATTGTTGTTCACTGATGAAATTTCTTGAGTTGTTAGAACCTATGACGCCAAAAACCTTTGATAAAAATGAAGTATACGTAATTGCTATCATGCTATTTATATGGATGTTATTTTTTACTATTCATAAAAAGGAACGGCGGTTACTATTAACAGAGATTGTATGCATCTATATTTTCAATGTATTATTTGCTACGGTTGGAGATCGGATACTAGCAGAGCCACCACTTGATTTTTATGACACGCTTGATTATGGCCATGGTGAGTTTTATGACATCGTTTTGCAGCTTTGTGTCTATCCTTTACCAATACTTATTTTGATACATTTTTATCGTAAGTACAAGCCTAGAATAGTTACCTACACTCTTTTATGTGCTTGTATTCTTTCTGGACTAGAATGGATTTCCGTTCAGTATTTCAATCTGTTTCAATACAAGGAGTGGAAAAATTTTTATTCATTTCTATTTTATATTTTTGCAGTACTGACTAACATTCTTTTAAGCATTTTGCTAAAGAAATTTATAGCAAACCGTCAAAATAGATAGATTTCTTAAAAGGGGAGGTTGATGGTTTGAAAAAGGAAGCAATTATCATTGGTGCAGGTATAGGTGGATTATGTACAGCCATTGCTTTACAAAATAAAGGGTGGAATATTTCTGTTTTTGACAAAGCTACTGCACTGACTGAAGTAGGGGCAGGGATTGTGTTGGCGTCTAATGCACTACATGCTCTTGATAAACTTGGTGTTGGCCACCTAGTTCGGGCAAGAGGAGCCTCTGTAGGACGAGCAGAGATTCGTACTTGGCATGGTGACCTACTTGTAGACTTTTCAACATCGGAGCATACTGAAAGCTATCTTATCAATAGAGGTATACTACAACAGATTTTATTGGATTCATTACAAGCAGGGACATCTATTCAGTTAAACACAACTCTCGTAACCATAAATCAAAACGATGAGAAAGTTGAAGCTGTTCTCTCTAATGGAGATAAGATAGTGGGGGATGTGCTTATCGGTGCGGACGGCTTTCATTCGGTAGTAAGAGAGCAATTATTTGGTGTAGACGAACCTAGGTATGGCGGATATACAGCTTTAAGAGGAATTTGCAATTTTAATGATTCAAACTACGCAACAGAGCACGGTGGCGGCTTCGAGGCTTGGGGTCGCGGAAAAAGGTTCGGTTTCTCACATATTGGTCAAGGGAAGGTGTTTTGGTTTGCAGCGATAAACATGCCTCAAGGTATAGAAATCCGAAAAGGCGAGAGGAAAAAGGTAGCTTTACAAGCTTTTGATGGCTGGTATAACCCAGTCGAAGCTGTTATAAAAGCCACCGACGAGTCAGCTATATTGCATCATGATATCTTTGACCGCAAACCAATAGCACAATGGAGTAAAGGAAAAATAACATTGGTGGGTGATGCTGCTCATCCCATGCTTCCAAACTTAGGGCAAGGCGGAGCACAAGCTATGGAAGATGCAGTCGAACTGGCTAACTGTTTATCTACTCCTCATCCAGTTGCTGAATCTTTACGTATTTTCGAAAAGAAGAGAATACCGCGTACAAATAAAATAGTCACACAATCGAGACGAATGGCTAGGCTTGTTCAGATGGAAAATCCCTTAGCTATTAAAGCGAGGAATCTAGTGTTTCAAATGGTTCCATCAAGTAGACTATCGGGACGTTTACGTTGGCTGGTTGATTATAAGGTGTAAGATCTATTTTTTAAAAAACCCACTAACGCTTGGACATCCAGGCGTTTTTTTATTGAAGATAACTATTTATCCATATATAGATAATTTTTCCTCTTTAATCACATACTATTCCCATCTGAGGGAGGGAGGAGAGAAAATATGTCAAAAATAGGAGGGTATCATCTATTTGCCATTATCCTGTTATCAACAGGGCTGATGAATCATGTTATCATTGTCCCTCTATTATTAGTTCGTTCAGGACGTGATTCTTGGATGGTAATTCTATTAATAGGTACTCTCTTTTTACTCCTCAGCTTACCTTTGCATTATATTCATAAGAAATCAAACAGTGAGCCAATCTTTTCTTGGGTTGAGTCAAGGCTAGGAAACAAGATGTCTGTTTTTCTCTCATATGTATCGGTCTTTGTTTTACTCCTTCTATCGATGGTTACTTTAAAAGACACGGTTACATGGGTGAAATATTCTTATCTGCCAGATACACCAGTTGTTGTATCAACTATTCTTTTACTCCTCCTTTGTTGTATTAGTGCTTATTATGGATTGGGGACCATTGCGATAAGCGCAGGGTTTATTTTCCCAAGTATTATTATCTTAGGTCACTTTGTTATGGCTGCAAATCTCCCCAAAAAGGATTATAGCCTACTCTTCCCATTATTTGAAAATGGGTATGGAACCATAGTACAAGGAGCCTTTGTCGTCGCCGGAGGTTTGTCGGAGCTAATTATTATTCTCTTTTTACAGCACCATTTAAAAAGTAGACTTAAGTTATGGGTGCTCTTTCTCTTAGCTTTCATGCTAATGGGGCTAATTATTGGCCCAGTTACAGGAATTATCTCAACATTTGGACCTTACGAGGCCAGTGAATTGCGATACCCAGCTTACACTTTATGGCGATTGCTCCAAATCGGAAAATACATTACAAATGTCGATTTTCTCGCTTTATATCAATGGTCATCCGGTTCATTCATTCGCCTGTCCCTCACCTTTTTACTGGTGATTGAACTTATTGGAATTAAACAAATAAGAGCTAAACTAGTGATGTTAAGTGCTCTGTTTGTCCTCATGCTTGTTACTGTATTACTTCCTATAAGTGATAATCAGCTACTTTATCTTATTCATACGTATTACTTTCCCATTGTAGTAGGGTGGTTCTTCCTATTGTTGACCGTTTTTGGCATTGTGAGTTTCCTATCAAAAGAGGTGATACAACATGATGAAAGCAAACAATAATATCGAAGATGTTCCTATGCCCATAAAAGTGGAGGAAGGCTACTTTAAGGAAGTATTCAAAAATTGTGGAGATGTAAAATTTGAAACCTATACACTAGGTCTTAAAGCAACAGACTACATTTTTATCTATACAGAAGGATTAATTGCTTCTGATAAAATTAATGAAATTATTTTGCCTAGCCTAAGCAAAATGCAGACAAATCAAGACGGAAATGTACAAATAACCCATAGATTACTTCAAATTAACCCTATTGAAGTTAAAACTGCAAAAGATATGACTGACGTGATTACAAAAATTTTTTCAGGGGAATTAATCTTATTAACGAATGAAGAGCTGTATTCAATAAACATCGCCAACCCTCCTATTCGTACTCCAGAAGAATCGAATACAGAATCGTCTATTAGAGGACCACGTGATGGATTTATTGAGGATATTACAACGAATATTGCTCTCATACGAAAGCGTTTGAAAACTAAATCACTTGCTGTTGAAAATTTTGTCCTTGGCACAAGGAGTAAAACGAAAGTTTCCTTGCTATATGTTTCGGATGTGATAGATAAGTCAATCGTTGACGAAGTAAAGAAGAGGATTAACAATATTGAGATCGATGTGGTAGTTAGTAGCAGTGAGTTAGAGGAACTTTTAGCAGATAGAAAGCTTTCCTTGTTTCCTTTAATTGATTACATTGGTACTGCAGATTTTGCGGTTACATCTTTAATTAGAGGAAGGTTTATTGTGATCATTGATGGTGTGCCGAATGTATTAATTGGTCCAACCAATTTGTTACATTTGTTAAAATCACCTGATGATGCCCATTCACCATTCTATATTATTGCATTTCAGCGCTTACTACGATTAGTAGGGATTACTTTAGCTATCTTTCTTCCAGGGTTTTGGTTATCTGTTTCCGTTTTCAATATGGATCAAATTCCTTTTCCGTTACTTGCTACAATTACGGTGTCTAGAATGGGACTTCCTTTTTCGGCGACAATTGAATTACTTCTTATGCTTGGTTTATTTGAATTGTTTCGTGAAGCCGGGATACGTCTTCCAAAGGCAGTTGGCCAAACCGTTGCGGTAGTAGGAGGATTAATAATCGGAGAATCAGCAATACAAGCAGGAATTACTTCTCCAACGATGCTTGTTGTTACAGGTGTAACTGTAGTGTCATCGTTTACACTAGTTAATCAATCTTTAAATGGTACTGTTGTACTTCTAAGGTTCTTTGTCGTCATTCTATCAGCCTTTTTAGGGATGTTTGGATTTATCATGGCTCTTTTATTTATCGTTCTTTATCTATCAACTATTAAAAGCTTTGGGGTTCCATATCTAACCCCAATTTCTCCACTTGTTTTAGAGGAATTAACTGGTGCGGTTTTAAGATTGCCATGGTCGAAATTAAGAAAACGGCCAGAATCACTAAGAGCTGTAAACACTACAAGACAAGGAGATGATACCCCGTAATGAAAAGAGCTCTATATCTTTTCTCGTTTATATGTTGCCTCTTACTTCTTACTGGGTGTTGGGACGCACACGACTTGCAAACTGAAAACCATGTGTCCAGTTTAGGATTTGACTACAAAGAGGGAAACTATATTGTGTATGCACAATTGTTTAGCTTCGGTAATCTTGCCAAGCAAGCAGGTACACCTTCTGGGAAACCGTCTGTATATATAGGAAAAGGAGAAGGAAAAGCCATCCTATCAGCAATTGATAATCTTGTCAGTAACTCTCATTTACGGCTTAACTTCTCTCATGTAAAGACAATTGTTTTATCTGAGGAATTTTTGGAACATGGGGAATTTGATAAGTTGATAGATGGTATGACGCGGAACCGACAGCTTCGTCTGAAACCTTATATTTATGGTACAAAGGAAAAGGTAGAAGACATCCTGACTATCTCAGGATATTTTAACTTACCGCCAATGTATACCAACTTAGTGATGCCAGAAGATCATTTTAAGCAAAGGTCTCATATTCCACCAATCATGCTACATGAATTTATCATTGATATTTATGAACCTGCTACTACGGTTCAACTGCCTTCTGTAAAGATTACAACAAAGTGGAAAGAACAAGGCAAAGAAACTGAAGTGGTAACATTGGATGGGATTTATGCTATTGAGAAAGGGAGATTAAAAGGGTGGCTTTCGGAAAGTGAACTTAACGGTAAACGCTGGCTGAATGGAGATTATAATAAAAGCTTGACTACATTAGAATCGAATAACGAGTTGACGGTTGTTCAAATATTCAAACCTAAGGGGAAGGTTGTAATTAACACTACAAATCCCCTCAGTTTTAGATTACATCTAACAGGAAAAGGTGCCATTATTGAACAGGGAAATAAATTGGCTGAAAATGCAATAGAGAAGGAATTGAACAAAGTCATTACAAGAGAAATTGAGACCACTTTCACAACAGCAATTGCGCAGGGAATTGACATTTACAATGTTAAAGAAAAAATCTATCGTTCCAATTTGCAAGGATGGAAAGAGATTCAAGATAATCAAGTAGAATTGACGAGGGAATCATTAAAGGACATTGTCATTGATATTGAATTAACGCATGCTGGAGATCGAAAGATGAAGAACAAGGGATATTAATTAGTATTGGTGATGGAGGAATGATGATGGGAATGATTGCAACATTTTTTAGAGTGCCAAACACACTATTGACTCTGATCAAAGCGGAACCCAATAATATCGAAGAACTTGTTTTAGACTCAGATGATGTTCAAGATACAGCACTAGATATAGATAAATCATGGCATGGTATATATTTTCTTTTAACAGGTGAACCTGATATAGAAAAACCGATTGTTTCATTTGTTGGAGAAGCTATCCTCGGGGGTACAGCAGTTGGTGAGGATTTTGGGTATGGCCCCATGCGTTATCATGAACCAATAACTGTTCAGAACCTTTATCGTGAATTACAAAAAATCACTCTGAATAATCTCTCAGACCGTTACGATATCAAGAAATTTAATGAGAATAAGATTTATCCAATGAATGGTAAATGGAGTCTGGAAGATAGAGATTACTTAGTTGAGAATTTTGAATTTCTGCTAGGATTTTATAAAAAGGCGGCTGAAGAGCAGGAAGCCATTTTAGTTGTTATTGAATAACATTATAGCCAGATTATTATTTATAAGTTTTATTAATGAAGTAGTAAATATATAAAAAAGGCTTAGATGAGCATAAAATTTCAGAGGAAACCATGAAATTTTATGCTTTTTCAAATGGTTATTACTAGAGGTAGAATTTACTTAACCTCTCTTAAGCCCCTTCCTTCAAGAATATCTTGAATTCCTTCTTCACAAACTCCATATGATCGCCAGTTACAGGTTTCACAAACATGTTGAATATCGGAGGGGATGACATGCTTTTGAACGCTTGATTCAATTTCCTCCCATTTCAATATTTGTCCAAGTTTTAGTCCCATTTTTTCTAATATAGCAGCATCTCTTACATAAATATTTTCATCTTCACAATGGTATGTATCCGGATCAGAATCAGGGTATTTTTCACACAACTGATCGGGGCCCTTTACTAGTTGAACCAACGTTTTGGGATTATCTCTTAAGGTTTGATGCAAGCGAGTCATATTCTCCACATATTCTTCGGAATAACCCATTCCACGATAGCCAAGAAGGCAAAATAAATGATGACCTCGAAGCTTATACATAATTATCCCCCATTTTCAAAAGTACATGTTAACCGTTAACTAAACTTCAGGTGTAGTTAACACATTTATCATAACATAATCTATTAAACTTCCCAGTGTTTTGAAAAGGAAAAAGTGATAAATGGTCGAATTAATGTTAGATGCTAAATAAGTTGAGAGGAAAAAATACAATGAAGAAGATAGGCATTATAGGAGCAATGCAAGTCGAAATAGATTTACTTATTGCTAGAATGGAAACTTATGAAAACTCTACTGTCGCAGGCTTCCCTTTCTACACGGGTACATTATTTGGAAAAGATATTGTTTTAACACGTTGCGGGGTTGGGAAGGTTAATTCAGCTGCTTGTACACAAATTCTAATTGATCGGTTTAATGTGGATTGTATAATCAATACGGGGATTGCAGGGAGTTTACGAAAAGAAATTGGGATACTAGACCTGGTTATTTCTTCAGATGTCACACACCATGATGTGAGAAAAGCCCAAATGAAAAATTTGTTTCCTTATCAAGAATCGTTCATTGCGAATAATAGAATGATAGTATTGGCTCAAAAGGCATGTGAAACTTTGGAAGTTAAACCTAATTACCATTTTGGAAGAATTGTAAGTGGTGAGTGCTTTGTAAGCGATACTAGGTTAAAAGAAACGATAATAAATGAATACTCACCTGCATGTGTAGAAATGGAAGGCTCTGCAATAGGGCACGTCGCATTTTTAAACAATATTCCGTTTCTCATCCTCAGATGCATTTCAGATCAAGCTGATGATGAAGCAGCAATGTCCTATGAAAATTTTGAGAAGCTAGCGGCAAATCAATCAGCAGCTGTTGTATTAGAAATGATTAAGATGATGTGATATTAACTAAGATATTATAAATAAAATACCCCCAACTGAATTTTTAAATTTTATTGGGGGTATTTTTTTATGACGCTGTGAATTGACCGCCATTAACATGTAATGTCTGACCTGTAACGAAGCGTGAATCATCTGATGCAAGGTATACAAATGTCGGAGCTATCTCGAAAGGTTGGCCCTGGCGATCCATCGGATTTCCTGCAAGAGGTACTTGGTCAGCAGAGAAACTGGAGGGGATGAGAGGGGTCCAGAACTTCCCAGGCGCCACTGCATTCACACGAATTCCTTCCTTCACCAAGTTGTTAGCCAATGCCCGTGTAAATCCTACGTTTGCAGCTTTTGTTGCTGTGTAATCAATTAATTGTTCATATCCAACATAAGCTACAACTGAAGCGGTATTAATGATGGAACTACCTGCTTTTAAGTATTTAAGTGCTGCTCTAGTAGTGTAAAAATGTGAATAAATGTTTACCTTAAATGTGTCGTCAAACTGCTCATCTGTTATATCAAGTAAGCTTAATTGTTGAAATTGGATACCAACATGGTTACATAAAACATCCAACTTACCAAAAGCTTGGATTGTTTTTTCAACTATATCTACACATTGCTGTTTCTGTCTTAAATCACCAGGCAGCAATAGACATCTCTTACCTAGTTCTTCTATCCGGTTCTTCGTCCGGGTTGCATCCTCGTACTCATCTAAATATGCAATCGCTATATCTGCTCCTTCTTTAGCAAATGCAATGGCAACTGCAGCTCCCATTCCACTGTCTCCACCTGTTATAAGTGCAACTTTCCCTTTTAGTTTTCCACTACCTGTATAATTTGGATTTTCGATGATTGGTCGAGGGACCATTAGGTTCTCTACTCCTGGTTGACGAACTTGACGCTGTTCAGGAACAGTTAGAGCAATTTCTTCATACTTAGTTATTTTCCCGTAATTTGGGTACATTGGATACTCTTGATTATTCTGATTGCTTTTCTCTTTAGCCATTCGGTATCCTCCTAAAAAGTTCATTCCGAATTACATTATGTAATATGGGCTAATGAAGTGCCTGGCCTGGCAAAAGTGTCAAATGATTAAAAGATTGAATATTGTAGGAAGAAAGAAAAAGTCAGAGGGGGATTCGTATGCAAGCCGCTGGTTATCAACTAAATTGGGAAATAGAACTGATGCTACTCTACCAATCGAATGAAAAGGAAGTAATTTTATATAATGACAACCCTTATTATTTTCAAATCTCTAAAATTGGTTTTAGGCCGCCGTATTACTGTAATCCAAAATATGAACAGTACTATCCGGTCATCTGAGAAGAAAATCAAACATACTTTATCTACCATCTTTATCCCTTTTTAAGGGATTTTTTTATTTTTGGAGCTGGTAGGAATTGGGACGTTTTCGTAGAATACCATAATATCCTGTAAAGAAAGTTTAATTAAGGTGTTTTTTAGGAGGAAAAAGAGTATGTCAAAAACAGCTGTTCTTGTCATTGATGCACAAGTAGGCATCATTGAAGGCCCTTCGATTGGACCTGTTTTTAGGAAAGAACAAGTTCTCGAGGTTATGAAAAATGTGATTGAAAGAGCAAGAGAAGACAATTTGCCTGTTATTTATGTTCAAGATTTAGATGTGGGTGCGAACAATCCAGAAGAGCAAAAGATACATCCAAGCATTGCTCCTCAAGAAACAGAATTTGTCATCCAAAAGACAGCAACCAATGCCTTCTATTTGACTACTCTTTCTGAAACCCTAAAAGAGTTAAATGTAGAGCATTTAGTGATTGTTGGATGTAAGACGGAGTTTTGTGTGGACACCACATCTAGAAGTGCGACTGTCCTTGGATTTGATGTTACGTTAGTAGCTGATGGGCATTCAACAACTGATAATAATGTATTATCGGCTGAGCAAATTATCGCTCATCACAATTGCAATTTACATGGATTAGACAATGTAAATCACTTTATCTTAGTCAGAAATTCGACAGAATCAATTTTCGAACATAAGCATTTGGAGTATAAATAACAGATTGTAAGCGGGCTGCCCAAGGTAGCTCGTTTTTATTAAGTGTTACTTCTCGTAAAATTAGAGTTGTTGATAAAATATTTAACCGAGTGGATTGGAGCGGAAGGCACTTGACTCCTGCGGGAAGTAAAGGAAAGGTCGAGGCCCCGCAAACGGTACGTTGAGGAGGCTCGACTTCCTCCCCGCGGAAAGCAAGTGCCTGCAGCGGAAAGGAACGTCAAATTTCAAAGTGATTAAACAAATATTTTTATAAAGGTATTACAATTTTCCTGTCGAAAATATCCTATATAATTCATCGCTTGGTGATGGGGGATTCTGATGAAAAATAACGTAGCGTTTTTAAAAGAAGAAAAGAAATATACTCGATTTCTGACTTCAGTTTTTATTAGTGGGGTTGGAGATTGGTTTCACAGTATTGCTGTATTTAGTCTACTCATGCACCTTTCAAATACAAGTGTGGCCTTGGGGATTACAATGGCTTTGCGAGTGTTACCTCATCTGTTATTCGGACCAATAGGTGGCTTACTAGCAGATCGTTTTTCTAAAAAGAAGATTTTAGTCATTTGTGATTTTGTTCAGGCTTTGGCCGCTTTTTCGCTTATCTTTGTTTCGACTGCTGAAGATATTTGGATGATATATGTTTCAACATTTATCTTGATGTCAGCTACAGCTATTCAAATGCCAACTCGTTCTTCTTCAATACCGTTATTGGTCAAGAAAGAGAATATTCTTAAGGCAAATTCCTTACATTCAACAGCCTTTGGAATCATGATGGTTCTGGGTTCGATGCTAGGAGGAATTGTTACAACTATCTTAGAAAGTAATTTAGCCTTTGGTGTTAATGCAATCACTTTGGTGATAGCTGGATCAATTATGCTAACAACTAGATTTCCAAAACATGAGTATGATGAAACAAATGAAAAATTCTCTCTTAAACAATATAAGGTTGTATTTCCATTAATTCGAAAGGTTCCGATTATCCAGTTGATCTTAATTTATTATGTTCTCTGGGCTATTGGAGGAGGGGTAATGAACTTAATTCCTAATGTTTTTGCCTTTGAAGTCTACGGATTAGAGAATATCGGAGTTGGCATATTGTATGCCTGTTTTGGGATTGGACAAATTTTAGGTGGTTATCTTTCACCGTATTTTGAAAAGTGGCCAAAGCAAGCGATTGCCATTGGTTTTCTAATCGAAGGAATAGCCTATACCTTTTTCAGCTTTTCACCGAATATTTTAGTAGGAGGGTTGATGCTAATTATTGCTCTTACTGGCGTAAGTGTTGGAAACACGTTTGTCGGGACTATGGTTATGCAATACATACCAGAAAAGTATCTGGGGCGACTGTTTTCTGTTATCTATACTTTAGTTAATGTTATCCTTGGCACGACAATGATTCTTACTGGTGCTTTACTCGCAAAAATAGCACCTGAACAAATGGCGCTGCTTTCTGGACTACTAATAACAGTCCCAGCAATAATTATAGGCTATGGGATCCTAAAATCAGGAACACTTCAATCAGAACTAGTAGAAAAAAATATGTAAGGTTCTCTTACTAATTTCCTGTTATTTAATAATGCAAAAAATCTCATTTTATAGTATTCTGTATTTAAGTGAATAGGGACCTCCTAAAGGGGAGTAGCTTTTACGGCAAGGATCGTCATTACGGAGTATACCTCCCGGCCTTGTTGGCAAAATTAATTGTTAGCGAGACCTTTATCAATCATGTATTGATAAGGTCTTTTTATAATGAATAATTACTTTCTTATCAACTAGTGCATTCAGGAGGACAAGATGCTTTATTATAAAACATATGAACTAAGTACGAAACAGGACTGGGTTGTATTTATCCATGGAGCTGGTGGAAGTTCGTCCATTTGGTATAAACAGTTGAGAGAATTTAAAAAACATTTTAATATCCTGTTAATTGACCTTAGAGGACATGGGAAGTCTAAGGACCAAAAGATGCTCGGTAAAAACTACTCTTTTAAAGATGTGAGCCTAGATATTTTAGAAGTCATTAATCATTTGCAAATTAAATCAGCCCACTTTATTGGAATCTCACTTGGAACAATATTAATTCGTAATATTGCAGAGATTGATCCTACGAAGATAAAATCGATGGTATTAGGTGGAGCGGTGATTCGCTTAAACACTCGTGTTAAAACGCTTATTACATTAGGTAACTTAGGGAAAAAGCTAATACCATATATGTGGTTATATAAATTTTTTGCGTGGTGTCTGATGCCTAAAAAAAGACATGTAGAATCTAGATTGCTATTCGTTAATCAGGCAAAAAAGTTATGTCAAAAAGAATTTATTAAGTGGTTCAAACTTACAACGGATGTTGCTCCTTTATTGGTTCATTTTGAGGAAAATAAAATTACAACTCCGACCCTTTATATCATGGGGAAAGAAGATTATATGTTCTTACTTCCAGTGGAAGAAACAGTTAAGAAAAGTCCAAATGCAAAACTCGAAATTATTGAAGACAGTGGACATGTTTGTAATGTCGACCAACCTGATAAATTTAATGAAATTGCGATAAACTTTTTAACTAACTTTAATGAAGATAAAAAAACTGAGGCTGTTTAGTTAGAAGAGTGGGGGAGATTCCACTCTTTTTCTATTTTCACAGACTACTTTTTACTGAAATTAGTTGATGAAAGATTGTCCAGTTTATAGTACGCTATTAGTAAGGGAATTTTGATTCTAGTTAAAAGGCAAACTTATCGAAAGGTAAGGACGCAAAGCTATGGGTCTAACGTGAGGAAAACACTATGATTGCCAAGTTATCAAGGAGGAACTATTCATCATGAGTTTACATACGACTTCTACTAACAGAACTACTTCTGAGGCAGCATGGGGCACAATAGAAAAATTATGTGATCTTCCTGAACTGCATATAAGGGTCAAGCTTGGGAAAAAGATTTATCTTTATAACCGATACAAAATTATTCAAGCAATTGATACAAATCTTACTTATTCAGAAAAGACTGAAGTGTTAAATGCTCTTTCGAATATTGTACATAGGAAAGGTGACATCTCTTCTTATATACGAGTTGTCTTAATCGGAATTATTGTCAGACAAGAATCGAATACGTTCAAAAACAGTGAGTACAATGTATTATAGTACTTATTTGTTAGGAGTTGCCTAGTGTAGCTCTTTTTTTATAAAAGGAGAGAAACTGTATGGAAATTAGAATACTGAACTCCAGCGATGCAGAAGCTTATAGAAAAATAAGGTTACATGCACTACAAGGAAATCCCGAGGCTTTTTCTTCGAGCTATGAAGAAGAAGTGGAGTATCCACTCGAAAGAACTGCAAGCCGCCTAGATGAAGGAACTTCTTTCACTTTCGGAGCATTTATAGACAATACTTTAGTTGGAGTTGTTTCGTTAGTATTGGAGACGAGACATAAAATAAAGCATCGAGCAACTATTTTTGCAATGTATGTCAACCCAGACCACCGCAAACTTGGGGTAGGAAAGCAACTAATGGTTGCCGCAATTGAAGAGGCACAGAAATTGGATGAGATTGAACAAATATACCTAACGGTTAATGCAAGTAACGAGCCAGCTAAAAGGTTATACTTATCACTTGGTTTTAAAACATATGGAGTCGATAAACGAGCATTAAAAATTGAAGATCAATATTATGATGAGGAACTAATGGTGCTTGTTAAATAAAAAGACCGACTTCAAGAAAATTTCACAAAAAAGTAGTCACATTTTATAATCTCCTGAATATAGTAGTTCTTGTGTGAGTAATATTGAAAGGATGATTATAAGATGTACGTAAATCAACTAAATACTGTGATTACAAATAAAGATAACAACGGAACAGGGTATAAAGTAGTAGAAGTGAATGTAAAAGATTCATCTCAAAACTTATATGCTGTTGTTACACCGGTTAAATTAAAAGATTAATTATTAAAAACCATCCCTTGATTGTAACTTTACATAGCAGGGGATGGTTTTTAGTATAGCTACTGAAAGGCATTTTGTTTTTCTGTACAACTTCTTGATTCGTCAGTGTAGTTTATTTTATAATTGAACTAACTAAAAAAGATCAGATGCTGCGAACATCTGATCAATAGCATCTACAGCCGCAATGTGAGCGGCCACCAAGTATAACAAGTACTTACTCAGAAGAAGTAGCTACCCTTTACCTAGGTCAGGCGGGGGAGGTTACTTCTTTTTGTTTTCGACGAATAACATGATCACAATTGTTAATACACCTACCAATACGAGATTAGAATGAAGTGCCACAGTGATTGCCTCGAACGTCGTCATCTTACCACCTCCCTTCAAGGGAAATGGTGAACTGCCCACCTGCTTGTATAGATACTAGTTTAATATTAGCACCAAGTAGCAAAAAATTCTATCACTTTTAGAACGTATGTTCGTTTAAAGGTAGAAAAGAGTAAATTTTACCTATAGTTTAAGAGGGAGATTAGAATCATGACATCTTTCCTAAACAACTGTTTAATTTGTTCTTCTTAATCAACTAATACAAGCATAAACTAGGATGAGGTGATAATTATGGAAAAAATAATTAACACGTTGGAACAGCACGATCTAGTTTTTTTAGGAACAGAATTGGACAACTCGAATAATAAAGTTATTGTTTACAAGTTTAAAAGTAGGGATAACTATTGTATTTTTGCAATGTATAAAAAAGAAGGAAAGAATCAATGGAGTGACCCGTTTTCTTGTGATGCTGCGATATTAACGTTTGAAGCGAAATCACAGGTATATAACAACAAGTGTATACATATTGGGGATATTCGTGGGCATAAGCACAATCGCGGTCTTGGATCCATTCTCATAAAATATTTAAAGTCGTATTGCTTGTCAGAAGGGATTATTGAAATTGTTGGAGATATTTCAGATAACCCAGAAGGCTTGAGGAATTTTTATAGAAAGCACAATTTTAAAGTGAAAATTGATGAACGAAACGGAGTGGGCACTGTTCGCTGGGTAAAATGGTACGATTTAGAAACGAAGAGGGTTAAACTGTAAAAAATACCGGGCCGCGTTCGCACCGGTATTTTTTGTGGGAAAGTTCCAAAGGGAATCAATTATTATTCTTCAAGTTTGTATACTTTCAAGTGTAGGTAGACTGTTAGTAAACTACCAAGTAAAAATACAGTTGCTCCTGTCCATGTAGTGGGATATAGATATTCGATGAGTTCCAAGTGAGCACCA
The DNA here is from genome assembly GCF_017873715.1 of Cytobacillus luteolus. NCBI lineage: Bacteria > Bacillati > Bacillota > Bacilli > Caryophanales > Bacillaceae > Litchfieldia > Litchfieldia luteola. The sequence goes on along the minus strand of NZ_JAGGKM010000009.1, from coordinate 53,054 downwards.
CCTTAAAAGAATATATTAATAGTGAAAATGTTAATTTTTATTATATCGACGATGTATCTGTTTTATGAAATGATAAGTCTTAAAATTCAGAATTTTATCTGAAGGCATATTATTGAAATGGCTTATAGTTTGCACGATAAAAGCATAACCTTTGAAGGGAGTTTCTTAAGATGCAATAATAGATGTAGAAAAGAAGAAAGGAGTTTGATTGGATGAAGGTTTGTGTAGTAGGAGCGAATGGACAAATTGGAAAGTTACTTGTAGACCTCCTGCAGGATAGTGAGGCATATACGGTTAGAGCGATGGTACGAAAGAATGCACAGGTTGAGTTCTTTAAGACCAAAGGTGTAGAAACGGTTGTAGCTAGTCTCGAAGATGGAGTCGAACAAGTGGCTGAGGCAATTAGAGGTTGTGATGCGGTCGTATTTACAGCTGGATCTGGTGGGCAAACTGGATATGATCAAACTCTTTTAATTGATCTTGATGGTGCGGTAAAAACAGTGGAGGCATCAGAGCAAGTGAATGTTAACCGCTTTGTGATGGTAAGTGCGCTTGGGGCGAATACACGTGATAACTGGAATGAGAAGCTCCGACCGTATTATGTTGCGAAGCACTACGCAGACAGAGCACTTGTTCAAAGTAGATTGAACTATACGATTGTAAGGCCAGGTGGTCTTCTAAATGAAGATGAAACAGGAAAGGTGACTGTAGGACCTAGTTTAGAACGAGGATCTGTTACTCGAGCTGATGTTGCAAAGGTTGTAATGGAGTCACTTTCTGAAGAAACCACGTACCATAAGGGGTTCGATCTGGTGAATGGGGAAACTCCTGTGAGTAAGGCACTGAAAGGTTTATAGTCAGAAAGATTTACAGTGTTGGAGTATTCAATTCAGTTCACCTTTAGCAACTAAATCAAATAATTAACATTTAACACTTTAAACAAATATATAATTCGGTTATAATCAACTATGAACTTAATAACTTGTATACCACAAGGGGAGCTTTACGCTGAGAGTGAACAGTTTTTCTCTGTTCTGACCCTTCGAACCTGTTAGATAATGCTAGCGCAGGAATGTGAAATAGAGACATAGGTATTTTGTAATACCTATGGAATCTCCCCTTGAGGTTACGAATAATGAACAAAGGGGAGATTTTTTTATGAAGAAAATGAACTTGCAAGCAATGATTGAAGCTTCTATCTTCGCTGCATTTGCACTAATTCTTGATTTTTTACCTTCCATTCAACTAGGACCATGGATGTCCATTTCAGTTGCGATGGTTCCAATCTTTATTTTAGCATTACGTTGGGGCTTCAGAGTGAGTTTAGTAGCTGGTTTTCTATGGGGACTACTTCAGGTAGTAACCGGGGATGCCTACTTTTTAACGCCACTTCAATTTGCGATTGAATATTTTATTGCTTTTGCATTTGTTGGGTTTGCGGGACTGTTATATCCTGCCATCCAAAAAGCAGTTAAGGAAAATAATAAGGGTGCTATTGCACTTTGGGTAATTGTTGCTGTATTAGTAGGAACAGTTGCACGCTATTTCTGGCACTTTATAGCAGGTGTTGTTTTCTGGGGAGACTATGCGCCAGAAGATATGTCTCCAGTTATTTACTCTCTATTTGTTAACGGTGGAACAGCACTAGGAGCATTCATCTTATGCTCAATTGTTTTAGTCCTTTTACTTGTAACTGCTCCTCGTTTAGTAAAGCAAAAAGAAACAATCGGTGGAGTTTCAAAATAATAAATTCTAAACACAAGGTAACGCTCAGATTAATTTCTGGGTGTTATTTTTTTTGAAAAAGAGCATCCCTACCAGATGTAGAAATGCTTATTTAATATCGTTTTTTTATAAGGTTAATCGAAATCAGCATTAGAAATGAAATAGAGAGTATGATTATAACTAAGGTCCATGCTAGGCCCATGTTTCCTGAATCCATTGCAACATAAATGGCAGTGGGAATCGTTTGAGTTTTCCCAGGTATATTCCCAGCAAACATGAGTGTAGCACCAAATTCGCCTAGTGCACGGGCAAAGCTTAAAATTCCTCCAGTAATGATGGCTTTCGATGCCAGTGGAACAGTAATCTGTAAAAATACATTCCACTCACTTGCTCCATCAATTCTAGATGCATCTTCTATGTCCTTATCAATGGATTCGAATCCAATTAGAACGGATTGGTACATCAATGGGAATGAAACAACAATGGCAGCAATAACAGCAGCCCACCATGTGAAAATAATCGGTTGATTAAACAACCATTCAATGAATTGACCAATGTATGAGTTTTTACCAAAAATCACGATCAATAAGAATCCAACGACAGATGGAGGCAAAACTAAAGGTAAAAGCAGCAATGTGTCAACTATCGATTTCCCTTTAAACGTTCGATTTGCCATTAGACGAGCAATTAGTACACCTAAAATCAAGACGACAAGTAAAGAAAACGAAGCAATTTGTAAAGAGAGTTTTACAGGGCTCCAGATTACGTCATTTATCATTTTAAAAGACCCACAAATCCGTAGCTTTCGAGAATAGATAGAGCTTCTTCTGTTTGCATAAAATCGAAGAATAGCTTGGCCTCATTTGGATTTTTACTCTCTTTTAAAATACCTAAAGGATATATGATAGGTGAATGTGTATCTTCCTTAGCTATCTCTTGAATTTCAATTTTAGCTGATGCAAGGGCATCTGTATGATAAACAATTCCTGCATCTACATTTCCTGTTTCAACATATGTTAAGACCTGTCGTACATCTTTTGCAAAAACAATTTTTTGTTCAAGGCTATTCCAGATTCCTAATTTCACTAACACTTCTTTAGCATAATTCCCGGCAGGAACAGTCTCAGGTGTACCAATCGAAATTGTTTCTCCTTGAGATGGTAAATCCTCAAACATTTTTATTTCCTTGCTGTTCTCTTTAGGTGTTATTAAAACTAATGAATTCCCGACTAAATCGACTCCACTATCAGGTGTAATAAACCCTTTTTCAACTAAATCATAAAACTTGTCCTCGGCTGCCGAAAAAAATAAATCAGCTGGAGCACCCTGAATGATTTGTTGCTGCAAGGTACCTGAGCTCCCAAAGTTATATGTGATTTTAATTTCTGGATACTTTGCTTCAAATTTAGATTTAATTGCGTTCAACGCATCAGTTAAACTGGCTGCAGCTGAGATGGTTAGCCCTACTTGGATATCTTTATCTTTCTGCTCGTTATCTGTTTCAAGATTAGAGCATCCAGTGCTAATAACTAGCATCAATATTATGTAAATATATATTTGTAACTTCTTCAATTAGACATCCTCCTACAAATCAAGAAAACCACTTTATATTATAATCGATTATAACTGCTTTTTAACTATTTATATTTTACAATTATTAGACTTTCTATGAAATAAGCATTGAAATAGTGGAATGGGAGAGGAAACTTTGCTTGTGATATGATATATGTATAAGTAATGTGGTCAGAGAGGTGTGAGAGGCAATGAATGATAATAGGTCCATGATTGAAGTGATGAGAAATCGAAAATCAATTAGAACATATAAAACTGAAAACATATCAGATGGCGATTATCAAGCTATTATTGAATACATACAAAAAGCAGGAAGTTTTAGTGGACCTTTCAATAGACAGGGTAAGGTTGCATTAGTGCAGGTGAACAATAATGTAACAGATAAAGGGATTAAGCTTGGTACGTATGGATTTATTAAGAACCCAAGAGCTTATTTAGTAGGAATCACTGAAAAAAATAAGTATTCATTAGTTGATTTTGCTTATAGCTTTCATAAGTTAACTTTATTTGCTACGGGGATAGGGTTGGGAACGTGTTGGATGGGTGGAACATTTAGTCGAAACTCATTTGAACAGGAGCTCTCTTCAATCAAAGATGGAGAATTTATCCCTTGTATCACACCAATTGGCTATCCGAACGAGAAAGAAAGAATATTTGATAAAGCTGTAAGGGTAGTTGTAAAAGCAGATAACAAAAAAGCGTGGGAGAAGCTGTTCTTTGATGCTGCATTTGACAAACCATTACGAGAGGAGAACGCTGGGCCTCTTGCTATCCCGATAGAAATGTTGAGACTGGGACCCTCTGCATCTAATAAACAACCATGGAGGCTTGTCGTATCACCTGATCGAAAGACCTCTCATCTGTACATAGAACATACACCAAATTATAGTAGTAGTTTGGGTTATGATATGCAACTCTTGGACATGGGCATTGCGATGTGCCAATTTGATATGGCTTGCAAAGAATTAAGTCTCGAAGGTAAATGGATAGTAGAAGACCCAGAAATGGACCTTCCAAATTCAAATTACGAATACATTGCTTCATGGCAGATAAATAGTTAACAATTATGTCTTTTGGGGCCTGACCCCCAGTGCGTTAAAGCTTTAACGTACTGGGGGTCAGGCCCTAAACTGTGATGGAGAACACTGCAGGGGAGATGATTTTGGTATAATGTGTAGGTAAGGGAGATGTTTTGGATGTCTTATTATGCTTGGATTATTATAAACGTGCTGTTTGTTTTTTGCTCAGGAGTTTATATCTGGTTGTTTCAACAGAATCAGTCCTTATCGGTAATCACAGGGCAATTACTGGCCCAAGCAGGAATACTGTTGTTTTTAGTGAATGTTAATATGTACTTTATATTTCTTGTTATTCGTAAGTCGAAAATTCGTAAGCTTAGAACAACCCTAGCCAAGCTCTCAAGAAAAATGATGAAAGTTCATATTCCATTAGGGATTGTTGGAACAGCTTTTGTAACGATTCATGCTATCATCATGCTTATCGAACTAGGTAATCGTATTGGATTTTTTCACGGCAAGTTAGTGAGTGGTTATCTTTCAATTTCTTTCTTAATGCTGACCCTTTTTGCAGGTTATTTAAGACATAAAAAATCCTCTGGATTTCGTAAGAAATTTCATCGTACTACTGCATTTGCATTTACAGTAGCATTTACTATTCATTTATTTTTTCCACTATATTAATAATGCATATTACACGAAAAACAAAGTTGGCCGTTCCTCACTAATCTTCTTTACGCTTGGGTTTATTATCTAATCTTGGTCTACCCTCGCGCTCCAATCAATCATTCAACTTTTGCCATGATTTTCAACTTCACGTTCACATACATTTCATACAACCTACGTGTTTTTGTTTCCAATTTCATTAACTAAGAAAGGGGTTAATTAATGATTTACCAATTAAAAATAACATTGACTAGCACAATTCCTATCATTTGGCGGAGGCTTCAAGTTAGTAGTAAAATGTCGTTTGCTAATTTACATGAAACTCTTCAAATTTTATTTGAATGGGAGGGAGATCATTTGTATTTATTTGAAGTTATTCGGTCTGACGGAAAAATGATCAAAAACCATGGGGTTACAATTGGCCCTAACGACCTTTTGGCAGAGGAAGTTACTCTTTCAGGAGTAGATAGTACAATAGAAAATTGGTTAACAAAAGAGAAGGATATATGTCGTTATATCTATGATTTCGGGAACTACTGGCAGCATGAGATTATCTTAGAAAAAATAATTGATATTGGTGAATCTACGTATTTTTATCCAATATGTAGAAAAGCAGTTGGCGAAGCACCAGTTGAGTATTTATTAGGAAGTAATAAGCTAGGAAATGAGGAGCTAAGAAAAGCAATTAATCAACAACTTAAGAATTTATGGGATAAGATATAGTAGGAAAATAAAAAATCCAATCCCTGATTAGAGACTGGATTGGAATGTTAAAGGTAGAAAGCCACATTTGCCGTAATCCGCATAAGAAAGTTTTAAACCACCACTTCTCAAAGTGGGTGTTTGCAGAAACCTTCCTGTCTTCCTCCAGCACATGATGAGGCATGACATTCCAGCTCGATGTTAAACTCCCTATTACAGCTTAAAGGTTAAAACTTAATTAAAATTACGTACAACGCAGCTTGTATTGTTATCTTACATGTTATTTACTTCAAGTTCAATGGTTATTTTTTACTTAAAATATAAAAATGATGAAAGGTGGGGGATATCATGAATCAGTTAAGAGATGTAAACTCCTCATTGCTTAAAAAGAGACAATCTTACTAGAGTTAGAAGAAGATCTTATAGAATTATTGGAACAAGAGATTATGGGTAAATGCAAAACAGATAATAAGTCAGTTCTTGAAGAAGGGGTATATTAGTATAGGTATAAAACTTATCCAAGGATAGACCTGCAGTAAAAAGCCTCTCTATCCTTGTTTTACTTTTCAAAAAGATTACTCCAGTCTTCTGAACTTTATATAAGGATTATCCATACGTTCTTTGTAAAAATGCAATGGATTGTTTTATAAGTGCTTCTAATACATACACATCAATATCCGCAACCTTATTAATATAAACACAGGCCTTTCCAGAGGTATGCTTGCCGAAATCCTTTAGTAATTCATCACGTTCTGTAACACCAGTAGCAAAATAAAGACTTATTTTTGCTTTACGAGGTGAAAAGCCGACAAGTGGTGCATCTCCTTCATGTCCGGAAGCGTATTTGTAATGATATGACCCAAAACCAATAATACTTGGCCCCCACATTTTTGCAGGATATCCTGTTGTTTCTGTAAATATGTCTAATAGCTTGTAGGCATCCTCACGTTTTTTGGGGTTATCAACCTTTTCTATAAACTCAATAACACTGTTTTCTGTTTCTTTCGTTTTTAGCTCATACATATGTAATCTCCATTTCATGAAAATATAAACACCTGGCAATCTTTAGAACCAGTTTTTTTATGTAGCACTGTTAATTTTGATCTTTTTGATAATTTAGATCCCATGTAATCCCGAATTTGTCCTTCACTTTTGCAAAGGTAGCACCCCAAAACGTATCTTGAAGTTCCATATAGACGGTACCAGTTTCACTTAATCTCTTATACACTTTGTTAATTTCTTCTTGATTTTCAAATTCTAAAACTAACGATAATTGATTACCCTCTTTAATTTCGTGACCTAGGAAGGAATCAGAGAACATAAGAAATAGATCGTCCTTTTTAAACTGTGCATGCATTATTCTCTCACTTATTTCAGGAGGTGTTGGGTAATCAGCTTCACCGAAGGTTTGTACATTTAGAATCTCACCCTCAAATACTTCTTTATAGAATTCAAGAGCTTCTCTAGCATTGTCCACGAATGATAGGTATGGTACAGTTTGCTTTTTAAACATTTCAATCACTCCCAATTAATAGTATAAACCCATAATAATCCATTAGCAAAAACATGTAAAGAACATTTGTTCGTAAAAAGAAAAATATTTTAACGGTAAATGTGAACGGTGGTCACTAGGATTTTTTAGACGTATAATTTACTTATCAAATCAGAAAAGAGGACGTAGCATGAAGGAAATAGGTCTAAATCTAAAAACTGATAAAGATGGAAGTGCTGAAGTATTTGTTGAAGGAGTCATTTGTGGTAATAAGTATCGCTTTCTGCTTGATACAGGCTCTGCTAAGTCTACGATCACTACAGATAACTATATTGCTACATTTACTAGTTTGGGAGAAAGTACAGGGACAGGTGTTTTTGCTACTATAAGGGAGCAAGAGATCAATATTCCCCATATAGAAGTAGGTCCAATTTCAAAGAGAAATTTTAAAATGTATCGTACGGAAGAAAAGGAAAATGTGACAAAGAATCTTATTGGGATGGATTTCCTTAAAGATCATAGCCTCCAGATTTGTTTTGATTCGAATAAAGTTCTGGTTGATCATCAGGTGGATGTAGATGTACCGTTAAACGATTTAGTTCTTGGTAATAAGTATCATCCCTATGTTGATGTACGTATTGGGGGGAAGAAAGCGAGCGGCGTCTTTGACACAGGTGCAGGAATGACAGTGGTTGATCTACAGTTTATTAAAAGTAATTCCGCTCATTTTGAGGAGATCGGTACTTCAGTTGGTACTGATTCTTCTGGAACAACGAGGGAAACACCTATGTTTTTGATGAACAACATGGCAATCGGAAATTATGAATTTCCATCTCATAGAGTTGTTGGAGTGGATTTATCACATGTTAATGCATCAACTGAAATTCCAATGGACTTGATCTTAGGGTACACAACAGTTAGTAAGGCAAACTGGTTTTTTAATTTCCCAGAAAAAAAGTGGAGAATTCTTAAACTTATAAAATAATTCTATTGTTTAAAAGAAATGGACAATACAGACCAAGTTTGAAGTTTAGCAAAGCCTGTGGGGCAGATTATCTTGTTTATCACTGGAGGATATTTGTGAATCATTGAATCTATTATGGATTTCACTAAATAGTTTAGGTTTTTTCCGATATGTTTATTAAGAATTTCTATTTTTTTTCACGTCTAAAAAAATAACTCCTAGAAAATGGAGAGTAAAGATGTGTTTTTCCGCCTTTTAGATTTTAAAAGGATAATGCAAATGGTAATAATGGAGATCTTGTTCTTCTGTTTAAAATGGATGCGTTAATGTTTCGTAGTCTTGAAACAACACAATCCCCATTAGACACTTGTGCATTACCTCCTATGATTCTAGCTAATCTTTAACAAGTTGACATGTATTTCACCTCCCACTGGCAATATATGTTGGGGGGACAAAGCTTGTTTAGTTGAATTACTAGAGATGATAAAAATGGTGAAATAGTGTATAAATGATGAGTCTTTCTTTACAATTTCTTTACAAAAAAACAATTGACAATGTTCCAAAACAGGAGTAAATTAATCTCCATAAATCAAAAATTTAATACCTAGCACCTTTTAATCGCTGAATCTATTGTAGAGCGGGGGAACCACTTATATGGCATATCAAATGCCTTGGGGTGAGTCTTACTTTGTAAGAGGGGATACTCTCAGTCCCTAATCCGACAGCTAACTCCGTAAGCGTTAAATGTATCTTTTCGAGAGAAAGGTCATAGGCACGAACCTAGACCATTCTATTTGTGATGGTCTTTTTTCTATGGTGTAAGGTGAAAAAGGAGAAGAAACAACATGAAGAAGCAATTTGCAGTTATTGGATTAGGACGATTTGGCAGCAGTGTTTGCAAGGAACTTTACCGATTAGGTCACGATGTGTTAGCGGTTGATCAAATTGAGGAGCGGGTAAATGCCATCGCTCATCATGCGACTCACTCAGCCATTTCAAATGCAACGGATGAAAATGCATTAAAAGCACTAGGGATTCGAAACTTTGACTATGTTATTGTGGCGATTGGAGACAACATTCAATCTAGTATTCTATGCACAATGTTACTTAAAGAAATAGGAATAGCAAATGTATGGGTAAAAGCCCAAAATGATTACCATCATAAAGTTCTAGAGAAGATCGGTGCAGACCGCATTGTCCGCCCTGAGCAAGATATGGGCATAAGGGTAGCGCATCATCTTGACTCGGAAAAAATTATAGATTATATCGAACTATCAGATGATTATAGTATCGTAGAGTTAGTAGCTACAGAGCGTAATGCAAATCAAACACTTGTTGAGATGGATGTAAGAGCAAAGTTTGGTTGTACGATCTTAGCAGTAAAAAGAGGAGAAGAAGTCAATATTTCACCTTTACCAACAGATACAGTGTTGTTGAAAGACATTCTAGTCGTAATGGGTCATAACAGTGATATCAGACGTTTTGAAGAAAAAGGTGTGTGATGAGAATGCGCAAATTTATTTCCACAAATAAATGGAAAGGGAGCGTTATTCATCTTAGCCCACCACAAGTACTAGCATTAGGTTTCATAGCCTTTATCTTTATTGGTGCTGTTTTGCTGAAGCTACCTGTTGCTACGACATCATCAATCTCTTGGTTAGATGCTATCTTTACAGCTACATCTGCCATTACGGTTACAGGGTTGGTCGTTGTGGATACTGGAACGGTCTATACTGTCTTTGGTCAAATCGTCATCATGTGTCTTATTCAATTAGGCGGATTAGGGTTGATGACATTTGCTGTTCTAATTGTCATGATGCTTGGGAAGAAAATCGGTCTACAACAAAGAATTCTCATCCAAGAGTCATTTAATCAGACTTCCTTGGGAGGACTTGTTCGGTTAGTTAAAATTCTATTAATCTTTACACTGTTACTTGAGAGCATTGCCTTTATTTTGTTGTCCATTAGTTGGGTGCCGGAATTTGGATGGAGAGAAGGCATGTATCAAAGCTTGTTTCATACCATTTCAGCCTATAATAATGCTGGCTTTTCGTTATGGTCAGATGGCTTGTCAGCCTATGTTGGTGATCCGATTGTAAACATCGTTATTACAAGTTTGTTTATAACAGGAGGAATTGGCTTTACCGTTCTCGTTGACTTATGGTCTAAACGCAACTTCAAACGATTAACCTTGCATTCTAAAATTATGATTGTAGGGACGTTTTCTATAAATATTGTTGCCTTTCTACTTATCTTTGTTTTAGAGTATGCTAACCCAGCGACTTTAGGGTCACTACCTTTATCAGATAAGTTTTGGGGAGCTTATTTCCAAGCGGTAACTCCTAGAACAGCTGGCTTTAACTCAATTGATATTGGAGCAATGACTACTCCAGCACTATTACTTATGATTTTACTTATGTTCATTGGAGGAGGAAGTGCCTCAACAGCCAGTGGAATTAAAGTAACAACTTTTATCGTGATGGTGTTAGCTACCATTACCTTCCTAAGGGGAAGAAGTGAAACAATGGTATTTAACAGAACTATTAAGCTACAAACCATTATTAAGTCTTTGGCTATTATCGTCATAAGTCTCTCTGTTACTTTTCTTGTCTTATTTATTCTTACGATAACAGAAAAGGCACCTTTCCTAGAAATTCTTTTTGAGGTGGTTTCAGCTTTTGGTACAGTAGGGTTGTCAATGGGGTTAACGCCTGAGCTAACTGCTGTGGGTAAACAGGTGATTATCATTATGATGTTTATTGGTAGGATTGGACCTCTAACTTTAGCATTTACCTTGGCTAGGCCAAAGAAATCACCAATTAAGTACCCGGAAGAGGAAGTCTTTACAGGTTAGGAACTAAATTTCAAAAAAAGGAGAAATGCTCAGGAGAGTCCTGAGCATTTTTATTACCCTATTAATTCTTCAATCTTTCGCGCTAGTTCCATATATTTCTCATATAGCGGTGTACCTTCATGGTAAATAGAAGGTTCAACCTCTCCTTTAATTGGAGCCATAATTGGAAGTTGGGCAATCAACTGAGTACCAAGTGAATCTGCTAGCTTGTCGGATTCACCCTCTCCGAAAATATAATACTTAGGTTCAGATTCTGCTGGTTGGAAGTATGCCATATTTTCAACTACACCCAAGATTTGGTGGTTATTGGCGTTAGCCATTTTACCAGCTCTCTGGGCAACATGTGAGGCCGTTGGATGTGGTGTTGTTACTAGAATTTGGTATGAGCTTGGAATCAGACGATTAATATCTAGAGCGACATCTCCAGTTCCAGGAGGCATATCTATAACAACATAATCTAATTCTCCCCATAGAACGTCATTAATAAATTGTTCGATTACTTTACCAAGCATTGGTCCACGTAACACGACAGGATCATTATTTTTTACGATAAAGCCCATTGACATTACCTTTACTCCGTGTGACTCTACAGGAACGATTTTGCCATTCATAGTTTTTGGACCATAGTTAATAGTCAACATATTAGGTATACTACTTCCATAAATATCAACATCTATTAATGCAACTGATTTGCCTAACTTAGCTAGTGACAAGGCTAAGTTTGTAGAAACGGTAGATTTCCCAACTCCACCTTTCCCAGATATTACAGATATAACTTTTCCAGATAACATGTTTGGACCTCCCGATTTATATTAGAACAAAATGCTCTAGTTTAATGCACTTTGTCATTTTTACTTCAACTATACTTTTTACTATAGAACAAACATCACTTTTATTTCGTGATATAAATCACACCATCTATAATTGAGAAGGACTATCATATAGATAGTAAGATCAAAAATAAAAGGATGTGACCTTAAATGAAGCAAGCAAACTTACAAGAATTTATTGAATACAGTACAGAGAGATTTACGAAAAGAATTATTTTTAAAGAGGGTGAGAGCACTGTTTTTGCCTTAAATTTCACACCGGGTCAAGCACTACCCACACATAAACATCCAGGTACTAATGTGTATCTTTTAGTACTAAATGGTGAAGGAACATTTACGATTGATGGAAACGAAGTAAAGGTAACTAAAGATGATGTTGTTGTATGCGGTGGAGAGTCTGATTTTTCTTTTATTGCAGAAGGAGAAGAAAACACAAGTCTTTATGTAATGTTAAATAAAATTCCTGATGATAGATATGTGCAAAATATATAACAGTAACGATAAAGCAGTGACTTCTCTCCTGAAGTTACTGCTTTTTTACGTTATTTGGTCGAATTTATGTGCAGTTTGAGTTCTTTTGCTTATTATTACTGTCCTCTTATTAGGTTTGTGTTTATGCGGTTGAAGTTTTTCGGTCTAACCTAGAATGATATCGGTCAAACACCGCTACTTATCGGTCATTGATAGCTAGTTTTCGGTCCAACTATGATAGAATTCGGTCAATCACTTTTTACCCTGCATTACTAAGTTAAATCTAAAAAGGGAATGGACAATAATAGTAGAATTATAAATTGAAGCGATAGGGGGAAGTACATGAGAACTTTATTTGAATACAATTGGCAAGTTAGAAATGAATGGTTTGAGTGTGGTGTAGGGAACTGTTGCATAAGTAATTTACCTGTCATCACTAAGCATTAATTGACAGGATGCCCTTTTGAAGCTTTGTTAGAATAAAACTAAGGAGTGAGACATATGGCTTGGGTTGAATCAATACAGAAAGCAATTAATTTTATAGAAGAAAATTTATTAGAAGAGATGACAATTGAGCAGATTTCTAAGCAGGCAAACGCATCGGCTTTTCACTTTCAACGCACATTTACTTTATTAACGAATATATCGATTGGAGAATACGTGAGAAGACGCCGACTTACCCTAGCTGCTCAAGAACTAATAACTACTAGCTGTAAAGTGATTGATGTCGCCTATAAATATGGATATGACACTCCTGAGGCTTTTACAAAAGCTTTTCGTAGACAACACGGAATTGTGCCAAGTGAGGCGAGAAAGTTTGTTGGAAAGCTGACATTCTATGAGCGCCTGGTCATCCAGGTAACTTTGAAAGGAGCAGAACCAATGAAGTTTAATATTGTAGAAAGAGATTCAATTAGAGTTATAGGAAAAAAACGAGAATTTTCCTTACTAAATGAAGAGAATTTAAAAGGAATCCCCAAAATGTGGGATGAAGTTAACTCAGATGGTACTTGCAGGTTTCTGGCAAAATCAAATAATGGACAAATCAAAGGTATTCTTGGTGTTTGCGTGGATAACAGGGATGCTAATTCCAACCAAGCTATGGACTATTGGGTAGCTACGGAACATATAGGTGAAACACCTGAAGGGTATGAATGCCTAGAAATCCCTGCTTCGAAATGGGTAATCTTTGAAGTGCGTGGTGCAATGCCAGATGCGATGCAAAGCGCATGGAAGCAAATCTTTTCAGAATGGTTTCCAACAAGTGGGTACCAGCATGCCGGGACACCGGAGTTTGAGATGTACACAGATGATGACCCAACAAGTCCTGATTGTTATTCGGAGTTATGGATTCCTATAAAATAAACAGGAAAACCCCTTTCGAGTTAACTAACTCTTAGGGGTTTTGTACGTTTACTTTTATTTTTCGCTTCAGAAGCAACAGCAGTGGATTTTTTAGAAAAAGCTAGTAATACTATCATTCCAAATATAAATGCCGTTCCGACCCATTGAAAAAAGCCATATGGCTCATGTAACCAAATAACTGTTGTTAGAACTGCTGCAAGTGGTTCAATACTACTTAATAAACTTGTTTCCTTTGGTGAAAGACTTTGTAGACTTTCGATGTAAAACCAAAAGGCAATCATGGTACCAAAAACGATCACAAAGATTAGATATAAATACGCCTCCACCGTTAAACTAGTATAATCCATTTTCCATGGTGGATGAATAAAGCTTAAGGCTATCCCGCCAATGATCATTGCCCATCCTACAATTACTAAAGAATCAAATTGTTTTAGCAATGGCACAGCGTAAAGTGTATAAAAAGCTAATGCAACCCCTGATAGAATTCCCCAGATAATAGCTATTGTTGGGACAGATAGTTGCGAAAGTGAACCATTCGTTAAAAGAAAAAAGCAGCCAACGATCGCAAGGGTAACTGTGATAATATCGATTTTTGTTAATGTGGTAAGTTTTCGTAAAACCAAGTAGATAATAACCATTGCCGGAGCTGTATATTGTAGTAAGGTTGCAACTGCTGCATTTCCATGATGGATGGAGGCCATATAGGTGTACTGCACAGCAAGCATACCGAGTAACCCAAAAATGATTAAGTGGATGGCTACCCTCTTATTCTTCCAAACTCCTAAAATTTGTGTTCGATCCTTTATAAAAAATTGAACAGCTAAGAGTAATACACCGGCAATTAGTAATCGCATGGTAACGAGCCAATTTACATCAACTGAAAATTCCTGAAAAAGCTTTTGTGCAACGGTACCACAGATTCCCCAAAATAAAGAGCCAGTAATTACGAGAAATAAACCAGTATTTCGTGAAGGTTTTTTCATGAACATTCTCCGTTCATAAATAGTGTAATAGTGTTATAATAATCGAAATATTGGTTTAAGTATAGAAAGGTGTGTAAAAATATGGTTGGAAAATACTAACCTAATTTTAAAGGAGGAATGTAACAAATGGAAAAAGTAAATATCAGTGAAAAATTCTCTCTTTTTAATGAGCATTGGAGCCCTAAAATTGCTGGAGAAATTAACGATACCCATGTAAAGTTTGCAAAACTAAAAGGAGAATTTATTTGGCACAGTCATGAATATGAAGATGAGATGTTTTTGGTTGTAAAAGGGACTTTGCTTCTAAAATTTAGAGATAAAGATGTTAGGGTAAATGAAGGGGAATTTATCATTGTGCCAAAAGGAGTAGAGCACTTACCAGTAGCAGAAGAGGAAGTTCACGTACTTTTACTTGAACCGAAATCAACACTTAATACAGGTGACCAAGTGAATGAAAGAACAGTAGCTGAACTTGATTCAATCTAATAAGAAGAGGTGAGACCTATGGAGGAAGAATTGAAAGCCCATCTAAAAGAATTAGAAGAACGACATACGAATCTAGAAATTCGTAAGAGCAGGGAAGAGCTTGATAAAATACTAGCGGATGAGTTTTTTGAGATTGGAAGCTCAGGGTATATGTTTACTAAAAAAGAATGCCTTGATACGGGTGTTGTTTTAACGGAGATGACTCTACATAATTATGAAATCTATCCCTTAGCTGATGGCGTAGTACTATCAACCTATTATATTCGAGATGAGACGAGAGATAGAAATACGTTACGTAGCTCCATCTGGAAGATGATTGATGGTAGGTGGCAGTTATATTTCCATCAAGGTACGATCACACCACTAGAATTACATGAAATACTTATGAAATAAAAATGACGCTTGGGTAAGATGTTTATTCCCAAGCGTCGTTCTCTTTCTTATTTTTTTGGCTCGAACAAGTGAAACTTTAATCCAAATGGATCTTCTATCATCACACTTTTTGCTGAATATTCTTTTGTAATTTGACATCCTTTGTCTAATAGAAGGTTTTTGGCTGCTTCAATATCCTCAACTGCAAACTCAAAGTGAACGTTGTTTGCTGGATTATTTTCGATAAAGAAAGAAGTACCACTCATTGTAAGTTTAGTTTCATTTTCAAAGATTTGTTCGCCCTTCATCCCGATGACTTCCTTGTAAAAAGCAAGCGCATTTTCATAATCCTTCACGCCAATGGCGATATTGTTTGTGAGCTGAAAAGCTGACTGGCTATTAAGGTTTCTTTTTGTTTGGACATTTTCAGAACCTGAAGGAAGAAGGTCAAATAAATGCCAAGGAACACAATAATCATCACCAGGTCCAAAGAAAGCTTGAGTGTGAAGGTAAATGTTATTATACTCATCTTTTCGGAATGTCGAAACACCAGGATAATGTTGATTTTCGATAATGAAACCTACATCTTCTGTAAATGAGTTATCTTTTACTGATACCATCGGAAATTGCCACTTTCGTTCAGCTGCAAAATCTTCTTGAACAGAAGGTTCATCTGGAGACGCGAGGACGAACCCGGCTTTTGCAACTAGATGATGATATACTCCGTTAAATCCATCAGCCCACATTGTACAGTAAGAACAGCCTCTACCCATGTTATGAATGACAAATAATTCATTTTTATCACCAAACAAATCGAGTAATGTCGTTTGTTGCTTTGAAGATGTAACAAATTCATAATTGGAAACTAATCTTTCTTCAACAGACTTTCGTAAATCTAAAAGCTGCTTCTTTTTTTGGAATATCTCTTGTTCAAGTGCATTTATCTGTTCCTGAATCGTTGTCATTACATTCAACCCCTTAAGCGTGAGTACTTTATTGATTCAACGCTTTAGGTTATTTTTCCTTTATTAGAATTTGAACAAACTCTTGAACATTCATAACACCTATATTCCCAGCTTTACGCTTTCGAATGGCAATTGATTTGTCAGCCAACTCTTTATCACCAATGACCACCATGTAAGGAAT
The DNA here is from genome assembly GCF_017873715.1 of Cytobacillus luteolus. Taxonomy (NCBI): domain Bacteria; kingdom Bacillati; phylum Bacillota; class Bacilli; order Caryophanales; family Bacillaceae; genus Litchfieldia; species Litchfieldia luteola. The sequence continues at coordinate 36,410 of NZ_JAGGKM010000009.1, read as the reverse complement.
TTTTTTTAGTTCAGCTTCTCGAATTTTCAACCCGAATTTTTCATCACGATCATCCAATTCAACGCGTATTCCAGCTGATACCAATTGTTCCTCAATTTCTCTTGCATATGAATGATGAACCTCAGCGATTGGTACTACTTTTGCTTGGACAGGAGCTAGCCAAACAGGGAATTCACCAGCAAAATGTTCGATTAAGATGGCCATGAATCTTTCAATTGAACCATAGATTGCTCTATGAATGATAATCGGACGATGTGGCTTGTTGTCCTCACCAATGTAACTACAGTCAAATTTTTCAGGCATTTGGAAGTCGAGTTGAACAGTTCCACATTGCCAGCTACGTCCTAAAGAGTCTAAAATGTGAAAATCAATCTTTGGACCATAAAACGCACCATCACCTGGGTTAATAACAAAATCAATTTTCTTTGAGTTTAAAACGGCCTCTAGAGATTGCTCTGCTTTATCCCATAGTTCCTCAGATCCCATGAAGTTTTCAGGTCGAGTCGAGAGTTCAATTTTATAGCTAAACCCAAACTCTGAATAAATCTCATTAATTAAATCAAGCACTTTATCAATTTCAGATTCAATTTGATCTTCTCGAACAAAGAGGTGGGCATCGTCTTGAGTAAAAGAACGAACACGTAGTAGTCCATTTAATGATCCTGAAAGCTCATGTCTGTGAACTAACCCTAGTTCTGCAAATCGTACAGGTAATTCTCGATAGCTTCTTCGTTTGCTGTTAAAAAGTAATACGGCACCAGGACAATTCATTGGTTTGATCGCATAATTTTGGTTATCAACATTAGAAAAATACATGTTTTCATGATAATGATCCCAGTGTCCTGACTGTTCCCAAAGCTCTTGTTTCATCATGATTGGAGTTTTGATTTCTTGGTAACCAGCTCTTTGATGTTTTTTCCTCCACAGATTTTCTAGCTCATTTCGAATAATCATTCCTTTTGGTAGGAAAAAGGGCATTCCAGGAGCCTCTTCCATTGACATAAATAATTCTAGTTCCTGACCTAGTACACGGTGGTTTCTTTTTTCTACTTCTACTTCATATGACATCATTTATTCCTCCTGAAAATTTTTTTAATAAATAAAAAAACGCACTCATCCCTAACAAGGGACGAGTGCGGTCGTGGTGCCACCCTAATTCCGTACGAACATAAATATGGTCAGTACGCTCATAATGGATAACGGGGTTAATCCCGAATATGGTTTCATGCTAGATGTTGCAATTCCCCATATTTGCTCAAAGGTGGTAAATCAAATGGTATCTTTAAGGGCTTTCAGCCGGTGACCCTAGTCTCTGGAAAAGATGTGATCAAATGATTCATGTCCTTTTCATAGCAAGCTTTTTTTAGTTTTAGAAAATAAAAAACGCACTCATCCCTAAACAAGGGACGAGTGCGGTCGTGGTGCCACCCTAATTCCGTACGGACACATAAATGGTCAATACGCTCATAATGGATAACGGGGTTAATCCCGAATATGGTTTCATGTAATACTAATACGATTCCCCATATTTGCTCAAAGGTGGTAAATCAAACGTGTCTCTTTTAAGGGCTTTCAGCCGATGACCCTGTTCTCTAAGAAAAGATCTTAACGTATGATTCGTGTCCTTTTCAAAGCATAAGTAAATTATAGTTTAATTTGTTAAGTTGGATTATAGTGTATCCAATTCCTTTGCGTCAATACCTAATTTTAAAATTAGGCAATTTTTTTGTTAATCTTGTTCTGTACGTTTTTTTCCTTCTTCCGTAACAGCGAAGGTTCGAACCATCTTTTTAATCTTATCAGTTTTTCTGAAACGTAAAGCAGACCAATCTTCATCAACGGCAACTTGTCTCACAGGTTCATACCCCTCTGCTGCTAATAGTCCCGCAACTGTTTCACGGCTACAGTCAGAGCCCTTATAGGTTTTTGATGACTTTTTAGGATAACAAAGCCACAATAACCCATCTTCTACTAGATAACTTACAGCATTTCGGGCTGCAGTTTGGATTTCCTCATTAGAAGTGCCAAATATTTGAATGAAATCATAGTTTAATGCTATTGGTTCAATATATACTTCGCCTTCAAAAGCTTTCATAACCTCCTGATATGAGGTTGGTGCATTAAGTATTAAGACTGGTTGAGCTTTGTCTTTGAAGTTTAATTTCTTTAAGACTTCTAATGCCATAGATAAACAAACTTCCTTTCGAGGTTCTTGTTTTAACTTATTCCTAGAACAGGTATGTAGACATCCGATGCTCTTGTATAATTAATAACATAAAATTTTGGGAAAAGAAATAGATTAGTGGGGCCTGACCCCCAGTGCGTTAAAGTGGTAACGTATTGAGGTTAGGGTGAAAGATAGTCTTTTCTTAAATGAGATTTTCAACTATAATGGCAATGAATGATATTTAGACAAAGTTTGCAAGGAGCTAATTCGTTCACAAGGGGAAAACAAGAATGTCAGTAAACTTAAGAACCTATTTCATTTTAATTTTTATTATTTTCATAGCAGTTTTTACTGCCATTTTAAGCTCGACAGTTAGCAAAGAAACGAGCAAAAGTGTAGAAAAGGAGATTAGTAATTCTCTGACAGAAAAAGCATTTCAATTATCATATCAGTTAGATCATTTCATGTGGTCTCGTTATGGTGAAGTCACGCTTCTTAGTAAGCTAGAAACCTTTCAAAAGAGTGATAATGTTGAAAGAATTAGTCAATTACTAAATGAATTAAAAGCGAATATTCCTGCTTATTCATGGATCGGTTTTACGGATGAGAATGGAATTGTAAAAGCAGCTACAGATGATATTTTAGTAGGAAAAGATATTTCCGAACGACCGGTCTACACTGAAGCGACAAAAGAGACATTTGTTGGTGATGTACATGAAGCTGTACTACTTGCTAAGCTATTGCCTAATCCTACAGGAGAACCAATAAAATTTGTTGATATTAGCTCTCCTGTAGTAAATGATAATGGTGAATTTGTCGGGGTACTAGCTGCGCACTTAAGCTGGCAGTGGGCGAAAGAGGTCGAACAGGCAGTGATTGAACCAATCCAAAAGGAAGGGGACGATCAACTTGATGTTTTTATCATAAGCAAAAATAACAATACTGTACTTTTAGGACCTAAAGAAATGGTTGGTCAACAATTACAGTTGAAGGCAATCACAAAAGCTCAATCTGGAGAGAACAACTGGACAATTGAAACATGGCCAGATGATAGTAAATATTTAACGGGATATGCATTTTCAGATGGATTCCTACAATATCCAGGGTTAGAATGGACTGTACTCGTTCGCCAGCCAGAAAAGATTGCTTTCAAATCAGTTGAGGAAACAAGAGATAAAATTATCTTGCTAGGTCTATTATTTTTAGTTGTATTTTCATTAATTGGATGGGTCTTAGCAGGAGTTATTTCCAATCCAATTAGAAAATTAGTAAACTCTTCGGAACGTTTAAGAGATGGAGAGAGGGTAGAGGTTCCAATTATTAGGGGTATTAAGGACATCGAGACTCTATCAGTTTCATTAAGAGATTTGGTTACTACACTAACTAAAACAGAATCTAATTTGGATAAAATGGAATCGATGGCTTTACTAGATAGTTTAACCGGATTGCCGAATCGCCTAGCACTCGATCAGTATATTGATAGATTACTTGAATCCAAGAGGAGTCCTTCACAAGTCGTAGTCTTTTATCTAGACTTAGACGGTTTTAAAATTGTGAATGATACCTATGGTCATCATCATGGAGATCTATTATTAAGAGAGGTTGCTCAAAGACTGAAGAACTCTGTTCAGAACAAAGAAGCTGTTTTTAGGCTGGGTGGAGATGAATTTGTTGTCTTACTTGAACTGAATAACAAAGAGGAAAGTGACAATATAGGAAATCGAATTATCCAGACACTTAATTCTCCAATTAAAATTGAAGGAAACAGTGTTCAAATTGGATGCAGTATAGGTGCTGCTATGTGGCCAAATGACGACAAGGACTTAAACCAAGTACTCCGTCAAGCAGACAATGCCCTATATCAGTCAAAACAAAATGGTAAAAATCAACTATCCTATTTTGGGGCCTGACCCCAGTCCCAGCGCGTTGAGATACGGCCAGTTTTTTCTTTTGCTACTAGTCAACTTGTCCGAATGAGCCCGTGATTCGGACAAGTTATCTTTTGTTCCTGCTCAATCTGTCCGAATGAGCCTAGGATTTGGACAGGTTTTCCTTTGGTATTGGTCAACGAGTCCGAATGAACCCGTGATTCAGCCAGGTTCCCCCTAGCAACAACTCAACCTGTTCGAATGAGCCCGTGATTCAGCCAGGTTCCCCCTAGCAAAATCTCAACCAGTCCGAATGAACCCTTAATTCAGCCAGGTTATCCCTAGCTATAACTCAACCTGTTCGAATGAGCCCTTAATTCAGCCAGGTTCCCCCTAGCTATAACTCAACCTGTTCGAATGAACCCGTGATTCAGCCAGATTATCCCTAGCTATAACTCAACCAGTCCGAATGAACCCGTGATTCAGCCAGGTTCCCCCTAGCAACAACTCAACCTGTTCGAATGAACCCGTGATTCAGCCAGGTTATCCCTAGCTATAACTCAACCAGTCCAAATAAACCCTTGATTCAGCCAGGTTCCCCCCAACAACTACTCAACCAGTCCAAATAAGCCCTTGATTCAGCCAGGTTCCCTTAGCAAAAACCCAACCAGTCCGAATAAACCAGTGAATCAGCCAAGTTCCCCCCAACAACTACTCAATCTGTACGAAACATTACTAAAGCCCTCTAACCATCCACAGAGAGCAATTGAACTCCTATTTACTTGTAATGAAAAAAACGATAGCTATATATTAAACCTAGTAAGAATAGTACTAAAGCAAAGTAAGCAGGAAGCAGGTGAGTAAATGTAGTGTAGCCAATGGTGAAATGGACAGCTATTCCGGAAATAAAAGCAGGAATTCCTCCAATGAGTAAGGTCCACCAAACCCACTTGTTTCCCTGTTGAAAGCCCCATAAACTAAGCATTAGTATCAATAACCCAACACTGATAAGTGCACTTCCAAATCCTGCCCGATCATGAGCAATGACAGGTATTAACTTATCATTAAATTCATCCAGCATTTCTGGTGGCATACAAATATAAGAAATATCTGTTGGTATAAATACGGTAGTGACCCCAATGTAAGAAATAACAATTCCACCTAGTGTAAGAGAAAATCCAAGAACGACGAATAAAAATTGTCCTAGTAAACTATGTCTCCAAATAACATGATTCGTTCTATTGGTAGAGGATGGAGTACCTTTTAGATGTTTTGTTTTCATAAACCCCATTACATAAAAAGGGGCTAAAATAATCCAAAAGAGCAGGTGAAGCCAATCTAAATAACCGTAACCGATAAACATTAGTATCCCCAAAAAGCCAGTGATAGCTGCGGCATCGGTAGCTTGCTTAGCCCAAAGTAGGCCTTTACGGATACCATAATAGGAGAGTGCAATATACACAATTCCCCCGGAAATCATGGTCCCAGCAAGAGTCATTCGATCATGTGCCATAAAGAATAAAATACGGTTGTTGAAGCTCCCGATTGTTTCTTTCTTCATGTTAAGAAAATACTCATCATAAGGCAGAATAATTGAAGTAATGCTTATTAGTAGGGCAAGAAGTCCACCTATTAAGATGGAAAGCCCAAACAGAAAATACCAAACCCAGCCCTTTTCCTCTAGTAATAACTGGTTTTGAATTCTAGCTAACTGTGCTTCCTTAATCCTTTTGGGTAGTCCTGGCCCAGAGAAAACATAGCCTCCGGAAACCATTACTAACTCAGCTGTTGCGTCTAGTAAACTTAGTGCATCACTAGGTTCGAGGATACCACCAACTGTAATGACTGTTTTTGTAAACTTATTTTGACGAAGATATGATATTGCATTTAGATGGTTTTTGAGGTTAATAGAATCAATTTCCGCTTCATCTTCATCTAACACAACCCCGCTAAAACAATCTAACACCTCAATTGAGTGATTAGTAATCTGATTGCTTCTTATTCCAATATAGATAGGTTTAGTTGATAGAGAAGGAATACTGTTCCAATCTTCTATCTGTTCCCGAGTATCGATAATATAGGCATCTGCATAAGGCTCTATTTCTTGTATCATAATCTCAATTTCGTCTGTACTACCAGATAGTCTTACAATAACAGGTTGTTTTTTTCGAAAATTCTCTAGTTTATCTACTGTTTTAGTAAGACCTAGAGATTCAACAAAAGGTGTAAACTCAATGGTTTGCTCGTCTCTCATAACGGTCGGAGGAGTCATTGGGGTTGCTTCGATAGTAACGGGACCAACTTCTAAAAAACCAAAGCCAAGATTTGAAAAAGCTTTAGTTCCAGAAAGTAGGGGATCGATTTTCCCCGAAAGTCCAACTACATTACTAAGTTGTAAACCATTTACCTCAGTACTTAAAGCAGGAGAAGATTCCTCTCTTCCAAGAAAGTTTATAAAATGATGCCCTCCTGGGACAGAAGCAATTCGACTCATTCCACGATGGATAAACTCCCTTGATACCGTAGGTGATAATTTAGAAAGTATAGGTTTAAATAAGACATGATAGGACCAATCTGGCATTTCTAATCCTCCTAGCAAGCCATAATATCCTTTATTGTACCACTTTTTTGTATCGTTTGATAAAAAAGTAAAAAACTGACATTCAGTTAGATTGTCAGTTTACCTATTGAATCAGCTATTTAGTTGCGGCATAGGTTTTAAGTTCAGAAAGAAGTTGTTGCTCCGAGTAGGAGTGTGGGTCAAACGATACTCCGTATGTATAACCAGTACTAACTTTTTTGCTCCAGACTAATTCACCTTCAATGACTAGTGGTTGTTCATTTATCGTTATGTCGATTTTTATCTGAGTGTTAGGTGTTGGAAGTTGTAGTGTTGAAAAAACTTTTGCCCCTTTTAAACTCATATCAATAATGGTAAGCATACCTTTATTAGCACCGGCACTTTTGCCTTGCATCATTAAGATTAAAAACGTCGCAGGAATCGGATTTTTAAAGCTTAGTCGGAATCCTTCATTTCTTTTATACACTGGATTCATTAATTGTAATCTCCTCATTGATAATCTTTGTATCATTATACTATGATGTAAGTATTTATAGTCAAGTTCAAAAAAATGTGACTTCCACTTGGAAGTAAATGCTATAATATCAATTGTTTGGTAATTTAATAGAAGTAGAGGGAAAATGGACATGGAAATAAGGTTTAATGAATATTTAAATGAGGAACTAACCGTTCAAGAACTACAAGAACTTATGGAATTTGGGAAAGTAACCTCCAAAGAGCTGGTTATGTATTACTTATATAGAATGGCACAATACGATCAGGATGGACCAAAGTTAAATTCAATTCTTGAAGTGAACCCTGATGCAATTTTTATTGCTGAAGGGTTAGACCACGAAAGAGTGACAAAGGGAATAAGAGGTCCATTACACGGAATCCCTGTATTACTTAAGGACAACATTGAAACAATTGATCATACCCATACAAGTGCAGGTTCGATTGCTCTTGAGAATCACTTAGCTTCAAAGGATGCCTTTTTAGTAGAGAAGCTGCGTGAAGCAGGGGCGATTATTTTAGGTAAAACAAATATGACAGAATTTGCGAATGGGATGTCATCTGAAATGTGGGCAGGGTATAGTTCACGTGGTGGACAAGTCGTTAATCCTTATGGTCCTGGTGAGTTTTTTGTTGGGGGATCAAGTACAGGTTCAGCGGTTGCTGTCTCAGCAAACTTAACAGTATTAGCGATAGGAACGGAGACCGATGCTTCCATATTAAGCCCGGCCACTCAAAGTTCTGTTGTTGGTTTAAAGCCGACAGTCGGATTAATAAGCAGATCTGGAATCATACCGTTTACGATAACTCAAGATACGGCAGGACCTATTGCAAGAACGGTTGAGGATGTAGCGATTACACTCGGAGTACTAACAGGCGTTGACCAAAATGACCCAGCCACGTTCAAAAGTGAAGGTAGAGCAGAGATTGATTATACAAAATTCCTAGATTTACAAGGATTATCAGGTGCTAGAATTGGCACTTTCAATCAGTCAGATAAAGAATACTACGAATCAGGGGAGTTTGACGAAAATTTATTCAGAGAGGTCATTCGTAACTTAGAAGAGGCAGGTGCCACTGTTATTGAAGATATCGAAATTCCTTCCTTCCATCGAGAGTGGAGTTGGGATGTAAATATCAATGAACTAAGGGTAAGTCTTGGAAATTATCTAGCAAGCTTACCTAGTTACCTTCCTGTTCATAATTTTAGTGAACTTGTTCAATATAATAAAGACCATCATGAAAAGGCCTTAAAATATGGACAGGACAAATTAGAATATAGAGAATCGTTAACTGATGCATTCAGAAGTCCGGGCTATTTAAAAGCAAGAGTAGAAGATATATATTTTTCCCAAGAACAAGGTATTGATTATGCTTTACAAAAGTATAATCTCGATGCGATTTTATTCCCTTCCTATATAGGCTCAACCATTTGTGCAAAAGCGGGTTATCCTTCGATTGCACTACCAGCTGGCTATATGGAAAACGGGAGACCTTTTGGTATTACTTTTGCAGCTAGTGCTTTTAGTGAGGGTCTCTTACTTAAGTTAGGTTATAGCTATGAGCAAGCAACGAAACATCGGAAATCACCAGTATTAGCTAAATAAGTATTTAAAAGAGGCTGTCATTTTGCAGCCTTTTATTTGTTTCATACTTTAACGGATAAAATGGTTTCGATGGGTCCTACAGTAAAATATCCTTTTCCTATGTATGTATCATTCGTACAATAAGTTTAACTTTATTTCACTTTCGTAAGACCTATAGCAGTATTTTCCCAGAGGATTTTTTCAACTAGATCCCATTGATGGGCATCACAACGTATCATTAAGACAACTTCAGATACGATTTTTTTTCGACTGAACTGCTTTTTTCTAAAGATAAATAATTTGATACTTATGCCTAGTACAATCCCGACGACGGCCCCAATAATCCCCCAAATAATTGGCCCCCATTCTAAAATTTGTCCATAAATTGCCCCTAACAGCATGAGACATGTTCCTAAAATGGCCCCTGCATCAAAAAGACTAATACCATCTGCTTGGTGAATAGTGTCAAAAATTTGTCTAGGTTCTTGTCTTTTATCGAGTGGAGCAGCGAATATTCTTTCTTTAGGGATTCCTTTTTGCTCCAATGCTGTTATGGCTAATTCAATATAGATTGAATTTTCGAATGTAGCAATCACCATCATGTTAAAACACTCCTAGTCTTTTACGGGGAATTCAAAATTTGGATGCTGATAATTCAGGCGTAAGAACTTAGACAACTCTTTTTCTGTTAATTTATTTAACTCTACACATGAAGTATACGCATCATATATGATAAAAAGGTAAATCGATGGAAGATATAATAACCATTGAATATCCAAAACCTCTTTCGCTTTTTCAAAATCACCTAACATTGAATATTTAATTCCTAGTGGAATATGACCATAATAAAGAATGGCAACTGTATATCCAAATATAAAAAAACCAGTTATAATGCGATGAATGTATAAATGACCTAAACCAGGTACTAAAGCAGACCAAGATAAAGCAACCCAAGGCTTACGTTTGTCCAAGTAATTTATACCGAACGATCCTAAAACTATTGGAAGGACTGGAGCATCCTCTCGATCGGCCAAAATATATTGTCTGTTAAGTTCCACAGTGGTCCTATAGCTATCCCAAATTCCAAGCATATAAATACCTACGTAAAGCATAAGCCATCTTTCGTTTATGACTTCTTTTGCAGTTTCAAAATCCCCAATCATGGAGTAATGGATACATAGATTAACATTGGCAAGATTGTTGATAAACAGTTCCCATAAAATAAGTATATAAGCAGCTAAATACTTATGCTGAAGCAGATGACCAAATCCAGGGTAAGCAAATGAGAAAAAGGCAACAACATAGGGATTCCGTAAGTGGAGCTGTGTGGATGTAAATTGAGTAATATATGCTCTATTTCGACGATAAGGGGGGATTTGATTCACCAGATGCACTCCTAGAACAAGTTTATTTAAAAATTCATTTTTATTATTTACAAACCTTCCAATATAATGCAGGCTATAAAATAAAAAAACTCTACAACGAGTAATTTGTAGAAGTTTCTTAAATATATTAATTTTTCGTCTCTTTAGGAGAGAATTGCTTCTAAGTCAGGGTTAAATGGGGAGAGAAATTCTAAAGGTTGTTAATTCTTTATTTGATTGGCATGTAATAATCCCATGGTGATTTTCAATTATTTTTTTACACACATATAACCCAATTCCTGTCCCGAGCTGTTTTGTTGTGTAAAAAGGTTCAAAAATTGTATTTAAGGATGCAGGTGGAATCTCCGGCCCATTATTGGATATTTGAATTATATTTTTATTACTTTCCAAAAATGTAGAAACTGTAAGTTTTCTAGGCTTTTCTTTTTCCCTTAATGCATCGATTGAATTAATTATGATATTAAGAAGCACTTGTTTTAGTTCTTCTTTGTTAGCGTCAATGAAAATTTCTTTATCGAGATTTGAGATAATATTTACATCATTATCTACAATACTAGGATAGGTTAACTGCAAAATCTCTTCAAACAAGGTCGAAACTTGAAAGTTTTCTTTATGATGCCCATTCACTTCAATCTTTGAGGTATGTAAAAATTGAGTAATTCTAAATTTTAGCTGATTAAGCTCATGTTCAATTATATCAAGGTATTTCAGATTGGGATTTTCATTTTTTAATATCTTTGTAAAACCAATAATTGAGGTTAGTGGATTACGAAATTCATGTACAAAACTAGAAGACATTTGGCCAAGTACTGCCAATTTATCATTGTGGATTTCATTTATAAACAGATTTTTCTCTTCAATTTGTTTATCCTTTAAATCAGTGTATCTTGAAACAGCATGATAGCAAAATTGATCAAAAAGATCATTAATCTCATTAATTATCATTTGTAGTTCAATGATAGGAAGCTCTGACAAAAGAACATACTTAATAATGATGCTACGGCCCGTATTTACATTGAATACAAACTCTCCAATGTTCGTATTGGATTCAAGTCTTTCTTCCGCAACCTTATAAGCAAACTCTCTTACTTCTTTAGGGCAGAAAGATGAGCGAATTGCTTTTTTTATAATTCCATACATATGTAGTCCGTTTAACTTCACTTTTTCTTTATTAAAATCTTTTTCATCTGTTAAAGTCGATTTGTACCATTCTTCTATAAATTCAGTTTCTCTATTTTCAAGAAATTTAATAATAGTCTCTATGTTGTATTGTTTTGAGATAGACTTCAAGTGAAACTAACCTCCAATTTGCCGTAGTTTTTAACTGATAATTCGACGCTTTTCCTTTTATTCCTCTTTTATATTTTACAAAAAGTACTTATTTCGTAGGTCGAAAGGCTCAAGTTGTTTCTTGAGCCTTTCTGATAGCTACTTCTTCATTAGAGTTTTGATCCCTTTCCAAATAATTAGGAATGAGAAAAGTAAGATGACTATGACGGCAATAATAATAAGAATGGGTTTTAAGCTAATTAATATAGCTGCTGTAGTTGAAATCTTTATGATGGCAAATCCTGCAAGAATACAAGCTAAATATAAAAATACTAAATTGTCAGTCTTGAAGTCCATATAATGACCTCCTTTCACTATACTATATGAACAGTTCACTAAACCCGGAATAGGTCTCACAAACTATTAACCATAGGAAAATCGTCATTTTTATTAAGGGGAAATTATACTTCCTTAATTTTGAAAGTTGGAGTAAAATAGGAGAAATTTATAGTGAGAGGAGAAAGGGAAATTTGATTAGAAGATTAAGTCAAAACGACCATGAGCAATGTTTTGCGTTATTAAAACGACAGCCAGCAGAGAATCTATTTTTAATTGGGGATATTGAGGCTTTTGGATATGACCAAGAGTTTCAAAAAGTATGGGGCGAGTTCAATGGTAAAGGCGAATTAATTGCTGTCCTTCTAAGATATGAAGAAAACTTTATACCCTATGCGATTTCTAAATTTAATGCCCAGGCATTTGCTGAAATTATGGATCAGGAAGCTACGTATTCGATGATGTCAGGATTAAAAGAGATAACAGAACAAATAGAACCATACATAAAAATGAAGCGTCTAAAACGAAAAAGACAATTTTATTATGCAAAATGTACAGAGTTAAGCTCTGATACAACACATGATATTGATATGTCCACCGTACTTCAGGCAGTTCCAGATGATGCAGAGGAGCTCGTTACTTTACTTCGTGCTATACCAGAGTTTAATGAATCTCATACAACAGTGGAGTCAAAACGCCGTGGGTTAGAAAAGGGAGTATCAAGATCATTCTTTATTAGGGAAAATGGGAAGATGGTATCAACAGCTTCAACAACAGCAGAAAATACATTATCTGCAATGGTTGTTGGTGTTGCTACTCTAGAAGACTATAAGAAAAAGGGATATGCTTCTAAATGCATGGTAAAGCTTTGTAAGCAGTTGCTTGCTGAGAATAAGGAATTATGTTTGTTTTATGATAATCCAGCCGCCGGTGCCATTTATAAACGCATTGGATTTAAGGATATCGGTTTATGGATGATGAATTCATATGAGGATTTAGAAGGATGAGTTTCAAAGAAGGCACAGATGAAACTATTTGAGTTTAAAAAGACAGCTCTAGTTAAATGGAGCTGTCTTTTTCACTACTTTGCTATTTTGTGATTTGTTTCTTCAAGCTTCGCTAATTCACTGTTAAGTCTTCCGAATAACGTAAAGAAATACATTTGAAAGTCCGCACGTAATGACCAAAACGGGTGGCCAAAGGTAGCTGGTTTATTTCCTTCAATAAAGAAGTGAGAAATCCATGCAAAACTGTAAGCGATTACAGGTGCGAGTAAAATAAACCAAGCATTTGAAAAATAAATTGCAAGGCCGATACAAATAAAAACAAAGGTTGTTCCAACAAAATGCCACATTCTAGTTGATTTTTTACTGTGCTGAGTTAAATAAAAGGGCCAAAACTCTTCGTAATTTTTGAATTCTTTCATGTTATTCCTCCTATCCATAATTAAGGTTGTCTAGCTTATGTATATTCTAGAATTTTCTGAAAATGATTACAACTATTATTTTTGTAAAATAGAGTTTATGAACCCTCAAACACTTGAATAGGTTTAACTGAGGTCACATAAATGGTTCTATGAGCCCTCCAACCAGCGAAAAGCCAAAAGTGAGGTCACATAAATGGTTTTATGAGCCCTCCAACCAGAGAAAAGCTAAAAGTGAGGTCACATAAATGGATTTATGAACCCTCAAAACACCGGTTAGACAAAAGTAAGGTCACATAAACGGTTTTATGAGTCCTCCAATCAGAGAAAAGCTAAAAGTGAGGTCACATAAACGGTTTTATGAGCCCTCCAACCACCAAAAATCCCAATCCGAGGTCACATAAAATGAATTCACCCAATCTCCTGTACCAAATTAGGAGAGTTATTCCTTGGTGAATTAACCAAGGAAGATACCTCATATGCTTCCATGTACTCTTCTGGAAGTGGTTTTAATAAATTCCCTAATCGATCAGAACCAGTAATTGTAGGATCTAACCAAATCTTTTCGTCTTCTGGTTTCAAAATAACTGGCATTCTATCATGAATGTCTTTTACCAGTTCATTAGGTGTGGTTGTAATGACTGTACAAGAATAAACGGATTCACCCTTTGGGGATTTCCAGTGCTCCCATAATCCTGCCATTGCAAAAAGGTCGGAGGATTTCAGTTTAATTCTCATAGGTGTTTTCGTTTTGTCAGGGTGTTTCTTCCATTCATAAAAACTATCGGCAATGACTAGACAGCGTTTGGATTTATAAGCATTTTTGAAACTACGCTTATCAGCCAATGTTTCCGCTCGTGCATTAATCATCTTATAACCAACTTTTTCATCCTCTGCCCAGGGTGGAATAAGACCCCAACGTAAAAAGCCCATTCTATTTTTCTTTCCATCGTTTATGACAGATAACACGGTCTGAGAGGGAGCAATGTTATAGCTAAATTCATATTCATCGATAGAAATGCCTTGCTGTATAGAAAAACGCTCAATGATGTCAGCATAATCAGCAAATAAAGTAAAACGTCCGCACATTGTAATCACCTTCATACTAGATTCGTCTATTTTCATTATTATCATAGGTAGAAAAGTATAACAAGAAAATAGCATGAATAGCTTAATTTATCATTTGTAGATACTAAGGAGGACGGAAGGCAAGTAGTAAGGTATGATCGAACGTTGAAATTGTATTAATGTTTATAGTCACGTATCGTATCTATCTTGGTGCTTAGGTAATTCTAAGTTAGGAGAATCATGTGAAGGGGAGGTGATTTCGGTGAACATGATTGAATATCTTGTGACAGAGGACCTAATTTTGCATTACTTTTTTAATGAATGTAAAGATATGATGTTCATAATCGACAGACAAGGGAAAATTCAATTGGTCAATGATGCTAGTCGAACTATCTTGGGACTAACTCCAAAGGAGCTGATTCATACAAGTTTATCAGCACATATTCATCCAGGCGACTATCACCTATGGGAAAATCATTTACAATTAGAAGATGAAGTTCTTCCTGCTGTAAATGTTGAATGCCGATTAAAGCAAGCAGATCGAACGTATATAAAGGTTTTCGCCTGCCTTTCACCTCTATACTTTCAGGAGCAAATCATTGGATTCTTTGTTTATTTTACACCTGATCTAAGCTACCAAAGTCATTATGAACATAAAATACAAGAAACACAAGAGCTGTTAAAGGATATTACAGATGAGCTGGAAATTGCCATTTGGGCTGCAGATATCTCCAATAGAGAAGTTCTTTATATGTCTGAAAATGCTATTAAAGTTTTTGGATTCTCTTCTATTGAATTTTACAACAAGCCTGAAATATGGTTTGGAATCATGCATCAAGAGGACTTAAGGGACTCTTTTTTTAAGGAAGGGGAATCATCTGAACAAGCCTTAAAAAACCGTGAATATCGGATTTTTACTCCATCAGGTGAAATTCGATGGATTCGTGAAAAGCTTAAACCTACCTTTAAAAATGACAAGTTAATACGATTAGATGGGTTATCAATGGACATTACAGAACAGAAGAAAACCTATGAGCATATAACAAATGTGCAAAGAATGGGTGATGTAGCAAATTGGGAATATAATATAACGACTAACTTAATAAAATATTCTCCAGAGCTATGGGAACTGCTGGGAGTACCTACGGAAGGGAAACAAAGTGTAAATTCTAAAGTCTTTTGGGAAAAGGTTTATCCTGAAGATGTTCCTTTAGTTCGTAAAGCCTATAGAGAAGCACTTGTGAAAAATCACCTGTTTGATGCTGACTTTAGATTTGATCAACCAACAGATGGTATTAAGTATTTTTCGGCGCAAGGGTACGTTGTCCGAAATGAAAAGAACGAGCCAGTTGAATTAATTGGCGTAATTAAATGCATTACTGAACAAAAGAAAAAAGAAGTCCAGCTATATAAACTAATCGAACACTCCTTTGATGTAATCGCAATCATAAATCCTATGGGATACTTTACATATATCAGTTTGAGCGTTGAAACAATATTAGGTTTCCACCCTTCGGATGTGGTTGGTAGACATTTTTCCGAATTCGTTCCTACCCTTTATTTTGAAACAGCTATCAATGATTTTCAAAAAGTATTGGATCTTCCTAAAAGGACTCTTTTATTTGAAATGCCACTTTTACATGTAGATGGAAGTGTTAGAGATATTGAAATAAGCGTAACTAACTTAATTGATGAGTGGGGTATTGAAGGAATTGTTCTAAATTATAGAGACATTACGGAAAAGAAAAAGGCTGATCAACTTATTAATGATCTGGCTTATCGAGACTCATTAACACACTTGCCGAATCGTGCCTTTGTGACCGAGGTGCTAGAAAAAATCGTTGGTAGTGAACAATTTGTCCTTATGTTTATTGATTTAGACCGCTTCAAAATCATTAATGATACAGATGGACATCTTGTTGGAGATCTAGCTTTACTCGAAATTGCGAATAGAATGAGGGCTTGTGTTAGAAAAGATGATATTCTTGCAAGAATCGGTGGAGATGAATTTCTCTGTGTTTTAAAAAAAGCAACCAAAGATGAAACAAAGACTATAGCAACAAGAATTTTATCTGTTTTAGAGCAGCCTATTTCAATTTATGACAAAAATTATTTTGTTACATCTAGTATTGGTATTTCTTTTTCTCCGGAAGATGGAATCGATATTGAGACTTTAATTAAAAAAGCAGATACTGCTATGTATGTTGTAAAACATAGTGGGAAAAATAACTATTTATTTTTTCACCCTGATATGGAAAAAGAGATTCAAAAGCGCTCCACTATTGAGAGAGAGCTAAGAGCATCTCTGCAAGAAAAAGATTTTAGAATATTTTATCAACCTAAGATAGATACTGCTACTAATCAAATACAAGGGTTTGAGGCACTTATTAGATGGAAGTATCCTCCTGATGTATTTATACCAATCGCTGAAGAGTTAGGACTTATAAATGAAATTGGGGCATGGGTTTTAGAAGAGTCCATTAGGCAATTAAAGGTTTGGCACGAAGCGGGTCATCAGCATTTAGTTTTATGTATAAATGTTTCCTATTATCAGTTGAATAATAGAGAGTTTCCGGAGTTGGTAAAAACATGTATTCATAAGGGGTCCATTGAACCATCATTAATTGAGCTAGAGATAACTGAATCTATGGCCATGCAAAATGCAGAAATGACTAAGGGTGTCTTCTCAAGGTTGAATGAAATAGGGGTAAGAATAGCGATTGATGATTTTGGGACCGGTTTCTCTTCATTAAGCTACTTACAGGATTTTACGTTTGATACATTAAAAATAGACAAGAGTTTTATCGGAAAAATTGGACCGTGTTCAAAGACAAATTATATAATACAAGCTCTGATTACCTTATCAGAGGCATTAAATGTCATAGTAGTTGCAGAAGGAGTAGAAACAGAGGAACAGCTTGAATTTATAAAAGAGAATGGGTGCGATTTATGGCAAGGCTATCTTTTCTCAGAACCTCTACCAGTAGATGAGGCCAATATGCTATTAGAGGCAGAAAATAATAGGAAGGACGAATCTTAACTTCGCTCCTTCCTATATTATTTCAGAGCTAATTCGTTTGCTTTGGTTGATAATTTAACTCCCAAAATAATTCCTTAAGTTCTTTATTAGTAAGATCTCTCCATTGACCCCTAGGAAGTTCATTCAAATGAATATTCATGATTCTAATGCGTTCCAACTTTCGAACGTTGTATCCTAGTGCTGTACACATCCGTCTGATTTGACGATTTAATCCTTGCATTAAGATTATTTTAAAAACATATTTTGATAACTGAGTTACTTTGCATGGTAAGGTTTTGGTGTCTAGAATTTCTACACCTAATGACATTTGCTTTAAAAATTCAGGTGTTAGAGGCTTGTCTACTGTTACAATGTATTCTTTTTCGTGCTTATTTTCTGCACGAAGAATTTCATTTACGATATCACCATCGTTTGTAAGTAGAATAAGGCCTTCGGAATCCTTATCAAGCCTACCAATATGAAAAATTCTTTGAGGGTGATTTACAAAATCAATAATATTCCCTTTGATATGGCGTTCGGTAGTACTTGTGATGCCAGCTGGCTTGTTTAATGCAATATAAACATATTCCTCGGTAAGCTTGACAGGTTTTCCATCAACACGAACGTCATCGCCGTTCTCAACTTTGCTCCCTAATTCAGCAATTTCGCCATTAATTGTAATTCTTCCTGCTGCGATCCACTTGTCCGCTTCTCGTCTAGATGTAATTCCAGATTCACTTAGATATTTATTAATTCTCACGATATAACACACCTTCTAGGTTTTAGTTAATGTTATAAAGATAACGTAAAAGATACTTTGTATTCAAGCGTATTACCGAAAACTGATGAAACTTTTCTTTTAAAATGTTATAGAGAATTGAATTGTAAAATAAATGGAATTTGAACATACCCTTTTTATTTTTGGGAAATACTGAATATAACTATGCAAAGAAGGTGTAACAAAGAATGGAAGATAAGTCTAAAGTTCGACTGACATCTGCAGAAATGGCAACATTGTGGTCCCAGTATTTTAATGATTCACTTTCAATATGTGTTCAGCGGTATTTCTTAGAAAAGGTTGAAGATGAGGAAGTACGTCCTGTAATTGAATTCACACTACATACTTCTGAAACAAATGTTGCTTTTTTAGGTGATTTGTTTGAAAAAGAGAATTTTCCGACACCGATTGGTTTTACAGAAGAAGATGTGGACGTTAGCGCTCCAAGGCTCTTCTCGGATACCTTTGTACTTATGTATTTACGTCAAATGTCAATCCTGGCAATGACCGCGAGTAGTGCCGCACTTGGAGTTGTAACTAGAGCAGATATCGTAGATTTCCATAAGTCTGTTTTTAAAGCAGCGGTCAAACTACAGGATATGGCAAGGGACATTATGCTAAAACAAGGAACTTACATTAAACCACCTTATATCTCTGTACCGGAAAAGGTAGATTTCATTGAAAAACAATCTTTCTTAACAGGTTTTCTTGGTAAAAAAAGACCACTAACAGCTATTGAAATCACCCATCTATTTTTAAACATACAAACTAATACAATTGGAAAAGCGTTAATGGTTGGCTTTGCCCAGGTTGCTATGCGAGAAGAAGTAAAAGATTATATCATTAGAGGGAAGAGGATAGCTCAAAAACATATAGAGAACTTTAATGATTTTCTTTTAAAGGAAGATTTACCGGCACCAATGACTTGGGACTCCGATGTGACTAATTCGACCCAAAAGGTTTTCTCAGATAAGCTTATCATGTTTCACGCTTCAGGGATGATTGCTGCAGGAATAGGAAACTACGGAATGGCACTTGCAGCAAGTCCTCGTCGCGACCTAGGCTTGAAATATGCATCCCTTATTCCAGAGATTACCTTATATGCAGAAGATGGTGCAAATATCATGATAAACGAGGGATGGATGGAAGAACCCCCACAAAATATTGATCGAGATCATTTAGCAAAAAGGAAAAAGAACTTTTAACTTGCTGAACTAGATGAGATAAAGAAAGTCCTACCCGTCGTGATGTAGGACTTTCTCTTGGTTTAATTTCTCAATATAATATAAATCATGTAAGCAATATACGCTGCCGCTAAGACAAAGCCTTCTGATTTAGCAATTTTGTATTGTGTTTTTGAAAAGATGAGAAGTACAACAGTTAAGATGATCATGAGGATAATATCAATGAATATTTCATCAATCACAGCAAGTGGTGAGATAAGTGAAGATGCACCAAGGACAAAGAGAATGTTAAAGATATTGCTACCCACAATGTTCCCTAAGGCAATTTCACTTTGCTTCTTAATCGCGGCAGTGATCGAAGTAATCAATTCTGGAAGTGAAGTTCCAACTGCGACAATTGTAAGACCAACAAGTGTTTGACTCATACCAAAGGAAAACGCAATCTCCGTGGCACTATCAACAACGAGATCTCCACCAAAGATAATGGCTACTAGACCCCCAACTGTAAAAAGAATATATTTTCCTATAGGACCTTTCTTTTCAATAGGAGTAGTATCTGAACTTGATTCACGGTTATTTCGTGCAACCTCAAAGATATAATACAAAAAAACTGCAAAAATAAGTAAAAATACTAGTCCATCACTTCTCGTAATTAAATTCTCATCAAATCCTTGTAATGTCATATCTGCAATAAGTACAAGAAGAGTAACGCTAGCTAATAAAGTAAATGGTATCTCTTTACGAATCGTTGTACTTTCAACCTTTAAAGGATTAATCATAGCTGTAATTCCTACGACAAGTGTAATGTTAAAAATATTGCTTCCAACTACGTTCCCAATTGCAACTCCAGCATTTCCATCAAGAGCAGCAAGGATACTTACTGTAGCTTCCGGAGAACTGGTACCAAATGCAACAATGGTCAAACCGATTAATAGTGGGGAAATCTTTAGCATTGCTGCTATGGTAGAAGAACCTTCTACAAAGTAGTCAGCACCTTTAATCAATAATGCAAATCCAACTAATAAAAGAACATATGTCATTTGCATGTACCTCATTTCTACAGACTATTTTTATCTTTCCCTATATTACCAAAGATACACTTTTTCTTCTAACAGAATTCCTCCGCTTTTTCATAATTGATCCAATAGTCTAACAAATACCAATTGACAGTTCTCTATAATTCTATTATTATTGATATATACAGTTGAATAAGTTCTCCTAAAGGGGAGTAGCTTTAACATCAAAGTCGTCATTTCGGAGTTATCATACTCTCGGCTTTGTTGGCAACCTTACCGTTGTTAGCAAGACCTTTACCAATTCGGTAAAGGTCTTTATGTATTTAAAAACCTTTACCACACTCGGTAAAGGTTTTTATTATTTTTAACTGGAAATGGGGGTTAGTTCATGAAAAATTCTCAAATCTTGCAAAATGAATATCAAATCGAAAAAGATAAACTTACCAGCTTAGTTCGGACCAATGGTTTAAATTGTGAAGAAACAATAAAACAAAGCCAGAGATTAGATGATCTAATCCTAACATTGCAATTATCATTGAAAGGGGAAAATCAAAAATGAGAAAAATGAAGTTATCATTACAAGACCTATTAAAGAAAAATAAAGAAGAACTTCTAAAAGATAAACGCGAGCTAGAACGAATTGAAAAGCGAATTGATGATAAATATAGTAAAATTGCAAGTAATAATTAAGGAGGGGGAGGGGAGAGTGATTTTAAGAAAATATTTATCACTTTTAGGTATTGGATCTGCACGGATAGATCTTATTCTGCCAAAAGAAAAATACAGACGTGGGGAAGATATTAGTGGACACTTTCTTATTCACGGAGGAACAATTGAGCAGAAAATTAGAAGAATCGATTGTGATCTAGTCATGTTAAATGAAGTATCTGGGGTAGAAAGGCTTATTGATTCTACTACAGTCCTAACTTCGAAGAAAATTGATTCGGATGAATCAAATAAAATGGCCTTCACTTTTTCTTTGCCAAAGGATATCCCCGTGAGTTCCGAAGCGGTTTCCTATCGATTTAAAACGAGGCTTACTTTCAATGAAGGTGTTGAAAGTAAAGACCAGGATCGAATTCTGGTCACTGAGTAGAACCGCTCTCTTCAACTGATGGTTTCTATACCTATCAAGGTATGTTGTCAAGAATAGTCAGGTATTGCTATAATGATTGTATCTTGATAGTACTCCTTGGAGGGAAATATAAGTGGATTATAACGACCAAATTAAAAATAGAGTAAAACGAATAGAGGGTCAGCTTAGAGGTATTTTAAAGATGATGGAAGAGAATAAGGATTGCAAAGATGTGATAACACAGCTTTCTGCTTCACGTACAGCAATTGATCGAACCATCGGGGTTATTGTTAGTTCCAATCTTGTTGAATGTGTAAAAGAAGCTAATGAGAACGGACAAAATACGGAAGAACTTGTGAAGGAAGCCGTTAACCTATTGGTTAAAAGTAGATAAGAATAAAAGAGTCAATGGCTCTTTTATTTTTATATAATAATATACCCTTATGGGTAAATGTGGGTAGGAGTTAGATAGCCATGTCAAAAAAATTACTAGTTATTATACCTATCGTTCTTGTACTCGTTTTCATGGGGATGAATATGACTAATTCAAAAGGAATCACTTCAATTACTACGGAAGAACTAGCAGAAAAGCTTGATTCAAGTACTGAGAATGTTGTATTTGTTGATGTTCGTGAAGTGGATGAATTCCAGGAAGGACATGTTGAAGGGATGATAAATGTACCACTAAGTACATTAAAAGAGAACTATAACCAAATTCCGATAGATTCAGAGATTGTTTTGTTTTGTAGAAGTGGAAATAGAAGCATGCAAGCTGCTCAAATTCTCCAAGACCTTGGATATAAAAAAATCATCAATGTTGAAGGTGGAATCATGAGTTGGACAGGACCGACAGTGAACTGAGAATCTTTTGTAGACATTCACAATTTATTCCATTATAGTGAAATTAGAAACTAGTAGAGGGGTTGTTTATGCACAGAGGTTCTAACTGTTTTTTTGATGAAGGAAAAGAAAAAGTACCCACATTTAAGGTGCTTTATTTACCTGTTCACAAAAAGTTAGGATACACTGTCATATACAACTAATCGATCGGAATTTATGAATCCATTAGACCGTAAAGACAGTGTGTTCTTTCGGTCTATTTTTAATGGAGAGGAAGGATACTGTGAAAAATATTAACCAATTTTACTATCCAAAATTAGAATCGGAAAGGTATTATCTTAGACTATTAACTCTCGATGATGCAGAAGATGTGTATAAGCATTTTGCAGATCCACAAATCACGAAATTCATGGATATTGAGCCATGCAAGGATATCCAAGAGGCAATTAAAATCATTACATACCACATTAAGGATCGCGGTTGTCGCTGGGGAATTTATGAAAAGGTATCAAATCAATTTGTTGGGACATGTGGATATCATTATATAAGAGACAGTAAAAATCAAGTAATCGCAGAGGTTGGTTTCGATTTAGCTAAAGCTTTTTGGGGAAAAGGAATCATGACAGAAGTGATGCATACTGTACTAGATTATGGATTTAAAGAATTAGGCTTTGATGTAATTGATGCCACCGTAGAGCTTGAAAATCAAAAATCTCTTGTACTTATGCATAAATTAGGATTTACTCAGTCAGTGGAATTAAAAGATGGTTTGGTTTATTTTTATTTAGTAAAAGATAGTGTGGAAGATTACGAAATAAGGCTTATTAATAATCTATTAGAAGTTAATTATCTAGAATTAGTCAATGAAAGTAAATCTGAAGGGTTTCGATTTTTGGAAAGGCTTGTTTTTGACTATAAATCAGGCTCGAACACCTTCAGCAAGCCAGGAGAAGTGTTGTACGGCTTATTCAATAGAGCAGGGTTACTAGTTGCAATTGGTGGCTTAACAATTGATCCTTATGCTGGTGATAACAAAATTGGTCGGCTTCGTAGATTCTATGTAGCAAGAAATGAACGAAGAAAAGGACTTGGCAGGCTACTTGTTGATACGATTTTACAGGAAGCAAGAACTAAATTTAAAATTATTGTCCTTTATACTGATACGGAAGAGGCATCCCAATTTTATAGAAGAATAGGGTTTATAAAGGAAGGCAAGTATCCGAACTCTTCGTTTTATATTAACTTGTGAGGAGCAATATTGATGGAATCAGAATTGATTAAGATTTTTGACGAAGATCGAAATCCGATTGGGGTAGCAACAAGAGAAGAAGTTCATAAGAATGGATATTGGCATGAAACTTTTCATTGTTGGTTAATTCAACAAGAAAAAGACCAGCTATATGTATATTTGCAATTAAGAAGTCCTGTGAAAAAAGACTATCCTACTCTTTTAGATATTACAGCGGCAGGGCACATACTATCACACGAAACGGTAGAAGATGGCATTAGAGAAATTAAAGAAGAAATAGGAATAGATGTAAACATGGAAGAACTCATTTCGGTTGGGGTCATTGATTATTCTGTCATCAAAGGCGAATTTATTGATAAAGAACTAGCGCATGTTTATTTATGTAAAGGTGAATTCGGGTTTAAGGATTTCACCATTCAACGTGAAGAAGTTTCTGGAATTTACAGGGTTACTATAGATGATTTCGAGCAGTTATGGCTTGGTAATCTAAATGAAGTACCTGCTATAGGGTTTGAAGAAAGTGGACTAGGAGAAAGAATGTCTATTGATAAATCTGTAACAAAGGCTGACTTTGTTCCCCATGAAAAGTCATACTATGAGAAGGTAATCCGTTCAATAAGGAAGCTTGTATGATAAACTATAAATAAGACTTATTAGTGAATAGGAGTAGAAACAGCATGTCTAACTTACAAAAGCGTTATGATGAACTTCAGGATGAATTAGGACAATTACTAGGTATGAGCGAGCCTACTGAAGAGTCTAGAAAAAGAGCAAATGACATACTAGATGAATTAGAAGAATTAACCAAAGATATGATGAACGAAATGATGGAGAAAGTGAAGGAAGAAAGAGAAAAGATTAGTAAGGATCTTTGATAGTGGTTGATGAGGACCCACTTGCACCTGAGTGGGTCTTTTTCTAATGTATTAAACGCAGAAATTGTTTGGTGCGTTCTTCTCTGGGATTAGAAAATATCTGACTTGGTTTGCCTTTTTCAATAATTACGCCTTGATCCATGAATAATACCTCGTCAGCGACTTCCTTCGCAAATCTCATCTCATGAGTAACAACAACCATGGTCATTCCCTCACTAGCAAGATCCTTCATTACTTTTAAAACTTCTCCTACAAGCTCTGGATCTAAAGCTGATGTTGGCTCATCAAACAACATGACTTTTGGTTCCATTGCTAGGGCTCTTGCAATGCCAACACGTTGTTGTTGCCCTCCAGAAAGCTGGAAAGGATAAAAATCCATCTTGTCGCCCAATCCAACTTTCTCTAACAGGATGCGTGCTCGATCTTCAACCTGTGATTTCTCCTCTTTGTTAACAATAATTGGCCCTTCCATTACATTTTCTAGGGCAGTTTTATGAGGAAAGAGATTGTAGTTTTGAAACACCATTCCAGTTAACCGGCGAAACGGAGGTATTTGACCTTTGGCGACTTTCTTATTAAAATCCAACGTTTGTTGATTAATTGATAACATTCCCTTTGTTGGAACCTCTAGTATATTTAAACAACGAAGAAATGTTGTTTTTCCTGAGCCAGATGGGCCGATGACAACAATAACCTTCCCTTTTTGGATATCTATATCTATTCCTTTTAAAACCTGAAGCTCTCCAAATGTTTTATGTAAATCACGAATTTGTATCATTGCTCGAGCTCCTTTCACAACTATCTTGAAACATAACGATCTAGTTTATGTTCAAGCTTTGCTTGTCCAATGGAAAGGATAAAGCAAATCGCCCAATAAATCAGGGCAGCTTGAGTATATAAAAGCAAAAACTCATAGTTGGTTGCTGCAATCTCCTGTGCTCGTCGGAACATTTCTGTTACCAGAATTAATGAGGCCAAAGACGTATCTTTTACCAGACTAATAAAAGTGTTCGATAGGGGAGGAATGGACACCCTTGATGCTTGTGGAAGAATGATTCGCTTTAATGCCTGTTGATATGACATACCAACGGAGTATGCTGCTTCCCACTGCCCTTTTGGTATTGACAGAATAGCAGCCCTAATAATTTCAGATGCGTAGGCTCCAACATTCAATGAAAAGCCAATAATAGCAGCAGGAAAGGGGTCTATCACGACTCCAACTGTTGGTAATCCATAAAAAAGAATAAAAAGTTGGACTAGTAATGGTGTGCCTCGTATGGCAGAGACATAAAATCTAGCTATGATCTCAAATGGTTTTATACTAGAGATCCTAGCTAAAGCAGTTAGCACTGCTAGAATGATCCCAAAACTAAAGGAAAGTAACGTAAGCGGTATTGTATAAACAATTGCACCCTCCAACAATGGTTGAAGGGAGTTTAATGCAATTGTTGTTAGCCTTTCTAATCGTTCAGGGTTTGTAAAAATACTATTTAAGAACATTCTCGCCAAACCATTCTTTAGAAATCTCTTGATATGTCCCATCATCAATCATTTCTTGCAAAGCTTTGTTCACTTCATCCACTAGGTCTCCGCTACCTTTTCTGAACATGAATCCACTTTGTGAGGCTTCTTCATGTGTAGCCGCAATTTTCACAGGAGCATCAGGTCGTTGTTTTAAAAAGTCCAATACGGTTAATTTGTCGTTAATAGTAGCATCAACTCGTTTTGAAATTAACAGTTCAATTGATTGATTAAAGCCATCAACTCCAACGATCTCAGCCTCGAAGGCTTTTGCAAGGTCTGCAAAGTTACTTGTTAAGGACTGTGCTGATTGTAAGCCTTTTATGTCTTCAAAACGATTTACATCTTTATTATCTAAATGAGTAACTAAAACCGCAGAGGATGTAATATAAGGATCCGAAAAATCATATTTATCTTGACGGTCTGGTCTAATTCCAACCTGATTGGCAATCATGTCAAATCTTTTTGCATCAAGGCCTGCAAACATAGCGTCCCATTGAGTTTCCTTAAATTCAGGAGTAACACCTATTCGTGTTGCAATCTCTTTAGCTATTTCTACATCAAAGCCGGTTAAATCACCTGCATCATTGTGAAATGTAAATGGTGGATAGGTACCTTCTGTACCAATTAAAAGTACACCTTCATCCTTTACCTTTTGGAGTAAGCCATCGCTTTTTTCTTCTTTGTTTTCTTTTTCCTCCTGCTTATTTGCATCAGTTGCTTCATCTTCAGGCGGTGCACAAGAAAACAGAATAACTAAAGAACATACTAACACCATCAATAACCAAAGTTGTTTCTTATTCATAACCTCACCTCGTAGTATTTTTTACAGGTAGTGTTTGTTTATTTCTACAAAATAATTCCATTCGATTTTAATAATTGGAGTAAATAAATGGATGCTTATGGTAAAATTGAAGAGGTTTTAATTAATATGAGAATGAGGTAAGTTGCTTATGAAAAAACATTCTAAGTTGCTTCGAATGTATAAAATATTATCTATGGCATTTGTTATCTTTATAAAAATCTATTGGTTTAAGATTCGAAGAAAACCAGAGTCAGAGTGGGAGAAACTGTGGGGAGATATTGGTAAAAGGTTTAAAGAAACACTTGTTGACTTAGAGGGGCTTCTCATAAAAATAGGTCAATTCCTTAGTATTCGAGGAGACTTATTACCAAAAAGTTTTATCTCTCAAATAGAGGATTTAGTTGATAAAGTACCACCATCAAAGTGGAATGATATTGAATTCATTTTAGAGGAGGAATGGGAAGGTAGTATTGAAGGATTTTTTTCTTCCATTCATCCTGAGGCAATAGCCTCAGCATCCATCGGTGAAGTGTATCAAGGTGTATTACTGGATGGGACAAAAGTTGCTGTAAAAGTACAACGTCCAACTATTGCTAGCATTGTAAAGACAGATTTTCGTTCCCTAGCGATTATTTTTTGGTTTGCTGATCATTTTGTACCTGTTCCTAGAGGTTTCATAAACTTCAAGGTACTATTTCAAGAGCTTAAGCATGTCATTGAAAGAGAGCTAGATTATCACAAAGAGCTTGAAACACTTTTATATTTTAAAAGTAGATTTAAAGAGGTTGAGGGAGTAAAAATACCGGAAATCTATCCAGAATTATGCACATCCAGGGTGCTTGTTATGGAGTGGGTTGAGGGTAGAAGAGTAACTGATAATAAAGCACTCAATGAGTTACAAATTAACCGTGGAAATCTTGCAAAGCGACTTTTACATGTTTTTCTTCCACAGTGGCTTGAGCCTGGAATCTTTCATGCAGACCCTCATCCTGGGAATGTATTGATTGATCAAAATGGAAACCTCATTCTTCTAGATTTTGGAATGATTGGCGAAATTTCTAAAAAGGATGCTGCAACTTTTCAAACATTAATTGAGGGGATTGTTGTAAAGGACTATGCAAAAGTCGTGAATGGATTGTCTAATCTAGGATTCCTCCTACCTGAAGCAGATCTAAAATCAATGGAGAAACTACTATCTGAAATGCTGGCAATCGACTTTACCAAAATAAAAGAGATGGATATGTTTGCGGTTAAAAAGGAAATGAATGATATTGTACATACACTACCCATTCAAGTTCCGACTCGGTTTGTTTTCTTAGGTCGATCTTATGTAACAATTGAGGGTATGCTACTCTCCATAGCTCCTGATGAGGAGTTAGTCGACTTATTTAAACCTGTATTAACAGACTGGCTGAAAACACAAGGCTCAAATAAATGGACGTTCCTATGGCAATGGGTACAATCACAACCTCTATTCAAGGTTCTTCACTCTGTAGGAGAGTTTCTAGATCTGCCAAACCGAATGGAGAACTTAAAAGAAAATGAGCAGAGAAGACAGTTTCGCTTTACCGTGTTTGAAAATTATAAGAAGCAATTATCCTACTTCGGTTTAGCGGGAGTAGGTGGAAGCTTCCTTGGATTGGCCATTAACCATTTACCAATTATACAAATATCCTCAGGAATAATGGGTGTTTCATTTATCGGGTACCTATTTGTTAATACGAAGCAAAAAAAATGGATGAGATTTATGCAAGATAGGGACTAATTATTTTATAGAGAGGTTGTTATAATTGAACATCACAGAAATCGTATTTCAACTAATCATTTTTTTATTAGTTATCTTATTTTTTGTATCTATCGGAGCATTTGTAAGATCACTCTTCAAAAATCAGAGATCTAATGAACAGCAAAGCTCACAGATTGAGCAAAAGCTTGATCGAATTATAGAACTTCTAGAGAAGGATAAAAAATAGAAGTAGGGTTGTTAGACCCCACTTATCGTTTAATCGTATAGTTCTGATCGCTTACTCCGGACGTTGAATAAGTTCGCTCTATGTACTGTATCTCTTTGTCAGTCATTAATAAAACAGTAGAGCATCTTGTACCATAGCCTTCGCCGCTGATAATAAACAATGGAGAAAGCCTTCGTTCCCACTCTAGTGATACACCTGTAGTTGGAAGAAGTTGATCAGGAACTGGATCAGTATTTTGTAAGAGCATAAAAAGATCTTCAACCATTGAATCGGTATCTTGGTTGCTAATTCTTGCTAATCCCTCTTTGCCACGTGTCACCTTTGGCCATTCGGTATCTAATAAATGATTACTTACACCATAGATTCCAGACTCAAGTTGTTTAATCTTATTTTCAATATTTGAATAGTAGAAAAGTTTATTGGAATCGTATGCAATAAAATTAAATCCAGGGTACTTCCTACGTTCCATAGCGATCCTTTCCATATACTGCTTTGAAGAGATGGATGTATTTAGAAAATAGGATACTAGATCGCCACGGGAGCGTTTCCCTGCTGTATCCTCCATAGGGTCACGATAATTTGTCAATGCTGCAAAACGCCCGGTTGTACTTACACCCATCCAAGTACCCATCGCTTTAAGGTCTCGGCCCGCAAGTATCATTGAGTTATCCTTCCAAAAATGAGCGGGTGCAGTAGGTCTTTCGTAAAACTCATCTCGGTTTGCAGCAACAATTAATTTGTAGGTTGGATGAGTGTTGTACGAAAATAGAATTAAACACACCGAAAATCACAGCCTTTTTCTATTTAGTATACCTTTAATTTTGAAAGCAATAAAACTGAAACTAATAATTGCAACTAATCGTCCAATAATGATAGATGGGATATAAATGAGGAGGGTATGTGCATGAAACTAATAAAGTGGGGGTTTCTAGTTCTTTTAACAATGATCTTGATTTCCTTATACCTGAATATGGGACCAGGCAGTCCAAGGAATTCTGCCAACAAATTTTTTACTAAGATCGAGGAGGGTCATTATGAAGAGGCCTTTGATTATGTGTATTTTCATGATAATGCGTACGATGAGGATGTGACAATTACATATGATGAAGCTAGAGAAAATTGGGTTAGTCGGGTTGAGCAATTGAAAGCTGAAGGGAATTTCATAAAGTCCTATAGCGGAATTGAAATTCGGTCAAATGATGGTTATCCACAAGGGTATGTTACTTTAACAGTAGTTGAAAATGGAAAAGAGCGCATTTATGAAGACGTAGCTATCTCATTTGTGCATAACAAGAGTGAAGACAAATGGCAAGTAGGTAATCTACAGTCATTTGAATCAAATGTAGGGGAGCAGAATGCATGGGAAAAAGCATATCGAGGATATGTGGGGGAATAAGAGGGGAGACTTTTCAGCTTGTTATCCGAAAAGTTACTTCTTAAATAGAGATAGTTCTTTTATTTGTTTTGCGTATGAAAGCAATGATAGCCCTACACACCAAAAGCTTAATTACTAAGCTAATAAAAGAATGCTCCCAAGACCAGCCTTTTCTCCATGAAATCAAATTTGTCTTTTTGGCTGCAAACGTTTCAATAAGAACTTGTGGTATTACAAATGGGAAAAGTTTTAAAAGCATACCCAAGGGTTTGCTATTCAATGTCCACTGATTATAATACAGAAGAATTAAAGGATATTGCACATAATCGAACGGTAAGTGTATGGAAAATTTCTTATCAAAAGGCCTGATTCTATATTTTAGATATCCTTTTGACACAAGATATCGGTCAGCCATTGAATTTCCTATGATGCTAACTAGATAGACAATGACCCAATCTTTAAACGATTTTTTCACAATCGCGAAGGGTAATAGAAAGATACAAATCAATGTTGAGACTGTTAAAAAAGCAACTTCGGATTTTCTATTCATATTGGACACCTCCATTTATAGTTTGTCATTTTCTAGAAATGGTATGTATGTTTTCTTTGTACTAATAATTTGTCAGGAAGAGGGAGACATTATGGCAACACATAAAGTACCATTGTTCAATTTAGATGGAACACTTTCAGATTCGGCTGAAGGGCAGGCGAGATGTTTATCATGAGTTGGAATTAGTTTTTGAGCGAATGGAATGTTTAGAAGTATAACCAAAAAAAACTCCCACAATCCTTAATTAGTGAGAGTTAGTTCTTCTCTTAACTTACATTTTCAGTAATAGCAGGTAAGTGACAAGGAAGAATGACTTCAAATGTTGTGCCAACTTTAACTTGGCTTGTGATATGTATTTTTCCTCGGTGGTTTTCAATAATCTTAAAACAAATGGTAAGCCCAAGACCTGTCCCTTTTTCTTTGGTTGTATAGAACGGTTGTCCAATTTTCCTTAGGGTATCTGGTGATATTCCACTTCCTTCATCTCTAAAATAAATTGACACAAATTCATTATTTGTAGCCAAATAAATATGTATTTTTCCACCAGTTGTCATAGATTCAATGCCGTTTTTTAAAATATTTATAAATACTTGCTTCAACTGATTTTCTTCGCCATATACCCAAACAGGTTCAATGCCAGTTTCTTTTATTAATTCAATACTTTTCATATTTGCTTCAGAGCTTATAAGGGCCAATACGTGGTCCAGGGTCAGAACAAGGTCGATTTTATCAAATAAAATGGTTTGCGGTTTTGAAAGCATAAGCATTTCATTTAGAACAAGTTCAATTCTCTTCATCTCAGAAAAAATGATCTCTAAATATTCATCTTTTAAATGCTTTTGTTCTTGTAGTAATTGTAAGAATCCGTTTATGGAGGTTAAAGGATTTCTAACCTCATGTGCAATAGCTGCTGACATTTGTGCAATCACACTTAATTTATCTGATTTTATAGCCAAATCTTCGTTTATTTGTAGTAATTCTTTTTCAGATATTTTCCATTCGGTAATGTCGGTTAGAGTCCCAACGGTAGATATCGTTTCATTATTTGAGTTGAAGTTAATTTTAGTATTTATTTGTAACCAAATAAAACCACCATCTTTTTTACGAAAGCGAAGTTCTTCTTGCAATACCTTCTCTTTTTTTTGATAATAACTTGTAGCTTTTTCGGTGGCTATTGCTAAATCTTCAGGATAGATAAACAGAAAGATACTATTACCTATCGTTTCTTGTACAGTAAAACCTGTTAACCTTTCCCATTGGGAGTTTAATAGTGTAATAACACCCTGACAGTCTGTTTGATAGACGACTTGGTTAAGGTTTTCAAAAACGTAGGTAGTTGATTCTGATAACTTTTTATAATCTTCTTCACTACTCTTTAGTTCTCTCAGCAGAACCTTTGATTTATCATAATAGGATGCAAGCCACCATACAACTAAAGCAACAATGACAGTGTAAGAAGCGTCTAGTAATAGATTAAATGAATAGTTATTGTAGTAATAATAGATGAAGTTCCAAATAGAAATGGCAAAAATAAATGTTATGGTTGCTATAAGTCTACCTCTATATTTTTCAAGCATAGTCATTCACCTATTTCTATAAAAATATTAAATTAACTATACATGAAATTGTAGAATAATGAAACGGTATTTGATTGAAAATTAGAAACTTTACAATTAGTTTATAATGTAAGACTGTATGAAGAGGAAGTGAGGAATGTAGAACCTTAATTAAAGGTTTTTTAATTAGAGGGAAGGGATAGTAAAAATGTCGATAAATATAATAGATATTACAAATTCAGTGGTAGCAAAGGCTGTACTAGATGTGCAAATTCCGGCTTATCAGGTGGAGGCTGAAATCATTCAATTTTATGACCTTCCTCCATTAAAGGATACAGTCGAAAGTTTGACTCAGTGTGGAGAAACATTTATTGGATTTTACATAGACGGAGAACTGTGTGGAGTCATTTCTTATAAGATAGAGAATACAGTAATTGATATCCATAGATTAGTGGTTCATCCACGTCATTTTCGTAAAGGGATTGCGAAGGGGTTATTAGAGTTTGTAGAGAGTTCATTTAATGCTTCATACTCTTTGACTGTATCAACAGGTGCTAAAAATAGCCCAGCGATTACGTTTTATAACAAAAATGGTTTCACAAAGACCAAAGAAATACCAATAACGGAAGGTCTAACAATAGCCTGTTTTAGGAAGTATATCAAAACTGAAGGTGGTTCCAATTGAAAAATAATCTAGAAGAATACAATGACCCAACTTTATATGACTTAGAAAATGAATCCTATAAAGAGGATATACCATTCTTGTTAAAGTTTGCGTCGAGGATAGATGGACCTATCATTGACTTAGCCTGCGGTACAGGAAGAGCTACAATTCCACTTGCGGAAGAGAATCATCAATTAATTGGCATCGATCTTCATCGAGGAATGTTAAATGAAGCAAGGAGGAAAGCTTCAGAATTACAGTTATCTATTGATTGGATACTCCAAGATTGCACTAAGTTAAAACTTCCTATGAAAAGTAAACTAATCTATTCTGTGGGGAATTCATTTCAACATTTTCTTTCAAATGAGGAACAAGATGGCCTGCTCTTCTCGGTTTATCAACATTTAGAAACAGACGGTATCTTCATTTTTAATACCCGATTTCCAAGTGAAGAGGAGTTACTTCAACCGAGTACTGAAGAGTATTGGAGAACATATGAAGATCTTGAAACTTTATGTAAAGTTGATGTATATACAATAAGTTCTTATGATTCACTCCTACAGGTTCAAGATTACACAACGATTAGAAGGTTCAAAAATGAAAATGAAGAGGTAATTAATGAATCGAGAACCAACATTAGCTTGCGTTATGTTTTTCCAAAAGAGATGGAACGTGTTTTATCCTCAAATGGCTTTGAAATAGTTAAAGTATATGAGGATTGGAATGAAACTCCTTTAACGAGTGAAAGCACTCGAATGATTTATGTTTGTAAAAAAATAGCGAAATAGGGTAGTAGTATGAAAGAAACATGAAATAATAAAAAAAGGACCTTACGAACGTCTCCTACGTAATTTATTTACTGTAGGAAGTTCATAGGTCCTTTACGTTATTCTAGTAATAAAACGGGAATGGGAAAATGAATGGGAAGACAAATGTTGAATATGGAAAGCGACGACGTCGGAAGCGGCGATATCTTCTTCTTGGTCTTCCATAACCATAACCATACCCATCGTATCCGTCATAGCCACCAAATCCACCATATCCGCCGATTCCGAAGCGCATATCTGTCATATCCTCTTGAACTTCCTCCGGGACCATCATTTCGACACCATTTTCATCCATATCTGTAATGATACCTTCGACCTGTGACCCATCTGCTAATTGACCAGTAACATAATAATTCATGTATCTTTGACAAGCGTTTTGAACATCCATAGGATTTGTCATCCCAGGATAACCATATTGATTGTACATGAACATCCCTCCTTTGCATAAATATGATATTCACCTATGAGAGAAGGGGTTCCATGTCCATATCTAAAAAATACACTCATTATACTTTTTCATACAAAGTGTTTCTTTATGCTGAATCTTTGAAGTTTCAATTTGAATGGTGGTGTGCACAATGTGGAATTTATCTTTGATTTTATCAATTGCATGTTGTAGAATTTCCTGACTATCTATCTGGTCTTCTATCACCATATGACAGCTTAATGAATCTAAACCTGATGTGATCGTCCAGATGTGAAGGTCGTGAATATCTTTAACGCCAGTGATTTGTAATAGTTCATTTTTTACCTCGTGTTGATTAAGGGTAGTCGGAGTTCCTTCCATTAGGATATGGATTGAATGTAGTATGACGCCCCATGCACTTTTTAGAATTAGAAGGGCCACGATTACTGAGATGATGGGGTCTGCAATGTACCATGAAAACATTAACATCACAATTCCTGCGATTATAGCACCTACTGAACCTAATGCATCTCCCAAGACGTGTAGGTAAGCACTTCGTAGATTTACGTTATTCTTCACATCACCTTTTCGGATTAGTGCCCAGGCACTTACTAAATTTGCAAACAATCCAACAGAAGCTATGATGATCATAGTACCACTTGCAACTGTTGGAGGGGCTAAAAAGCGTTCGAAGGCTTCCCAAACAATAAAGCCCGCGATGATAAATAAGGAAACTCCATTAAACAAAGCTGCTAAAATTTCAACGCGGTAAAACCCATAGGTCTTTTTAGGTGAAGGTGGTCTTGAAGCAAACCAAATTGCTATTAAGCTTAATAATAAAGAACTTGCGTCACTTAACATATGACCAGCATCACTTAATAAAGCCAAACTATTCGTTAATAAACCTCCAAAAAACTCAAGAAGCATTATGCTAGTGGTAATTACTAAAGCTATAAGTAAACCTTTTTTATTTCCTTCTCTAGTAATCTCGAAATGATGGTGGTGATCATGATGATGATCGTGACCATGGTGATGATGATGATGATGAGCCATACTCATTCCCCCTTAGGTGTGGTCTATATGCGATAGAACTTGGTTTAAGATTTCTATGACATGTTCATCGTCATATGTATAAAAAAACGTGTTGCCTTCTCGACGATATTTAACCAATCTAAGATTTCTTAATAAGCTAAGCTGGTGAGAAACAGCTGATTGAGTCATTTCGAGGACCTCAACCATATGGCTAACAGAACACTCCTCTTGAGAGAGTAAATATAAGATTTTAATTCTAGTAGGGTCAGATAATGCCTTAAAGATGCGTGATGCTTCATCAATGGTTTCTAATGGTAAAATTGTGTGTTCATCTTTTTCCATTGTAAATCCTCTCTATCTGTTAGATAAAATATGTTGATATAAATGGTGAGCATCTTCACCAACACCAAAAAGAAGAGCAGAGCCTCTTTTGGATTGCCAAGAACCTTCTTCTTTAGGTAATAACACATGGCCAATCCAGCTTGACTTGCCCCTACGATAATTACGTCATATATCATTTAATTTCACCCTTATTAAAGTATATGAGCATATGTTCATATGCTTTAGTTTATGCAAGAAATGATTTATTGTCAATAACTAGAAAAATAAATGTTATGTCTGGTTAATACATGGTATTTTAATAATAGTAAGCAAATTTGTTTGAAAATAGGGGATGAGGAAATGGAAGAAAATTATAGAGTAAGAGAGGCTTTGTTAGCAAGTGTAAGCTCTATTGATGATACTCAATTAAATAAACGTCCCAATAGTACAAAGTGGTCAATAATGGAGGTGTTAGAGCACTTGTTCTTAATTGAAATGGTAGTTGCAAATGCAATTACAGAGCAAATACAGAATGAGCAAAGTGTAAGAGCAGAGGACAAACCTATCCAATTTACTGTTGATCGCCGACATAAAGTGAAAGCTCCAAGTTTTATTGAACCATCTGGGGATTTTTTATCTTTAGAAGAAGTAACAATGAAGCTGGCAAAATCACGTGAAGCACTAGTCAATGCAGTCGCTAATGTTGAGGAAAGTGTATTGGAGCAAAAATCCTATCCTCATCCTGTATTTGGCCCGTTAAGCCTGAAACAATGGATTCCGTTTGTCGGGCTGCATGAGAAGAGACATCTTGAGCAAATTGAAGAGATTAAAGCGAAGTTGGAAATCTAGGAAAAAGAGATGGAGCATTTTTGAACCCTCATTTGAATAAAAAGGTCAAAGAGAGGTCGCATAAATCAGTTTTTGAGCCCTCGACATTGTGAAATGAACAAAGCGAGGTCACATAAATCAGTTTATGAGCCCTCGACATTGTGAAATGAACAAAGCGAGGTCACATAAATCAGTTTATGAACCCTCGAAAGTGTGAAACGAACAAAGCGAGGTCACATAAATCAATTTATGAACCCTCGAAAGTGTGAAACGAACAAAGCGAGGTCACATAAATCAGTTTATGAACCCTCAAAAGAGTGAAACCAAGAAAGTGAGGTCAC
>NZ_JAGGKM010000008.1 GCF_017873715.1 Cytobacillus luteolus | reverse complement strand
CAAACTCTCCAATAGAGTTGATTAGCTCATGCTAAAACAATTTTTAAAACAAACATTGACGCTTGTGTTGTGTTCAGTTTTCAAAGAACTTTTTTGTTCAATCGCTCTGAAGCGACTTTATCAATATAACATTTCCAATCTTTCATGTCAACAACTTTTCAAGAAATGTTTTTTGCTTGTGCGACCAATTTGTTTTCCTCTTTGGCGACGAAATCTAATATATCACGGATAAAAAATGATTTCAACCCCTTAAATAAAAAAAATGAAAAAGAGATTTACTTAAGCCCATTAAGAGTAACTCTCTGTTTCATTATTATATGAAGAATAATAATTCTTCTATAAAGCATCATAATAGGATCCAAGTTCATACAACTCGTTAAACTCTTCTTTTAAACCAAGTTCTTTATATATAGAAAGTAGAACATTAATTGATATAACTCTTTGTACACTTCTTCCCTTCGAATATAGTTCTTTCTGTAAAAGTGGAAGGATTTCAATATCAGACTTACAAAAGACAATACAGTCTTTCGTTGATTGTATATTAGACACTCTTAGGTGATCATGCATTTTAATTAGCCAGTGGTAAGCAGAGTGTACTGATGTAATATCTTGAGCATGGTCAATAGAAGTAAGGAGTAGTTTCTCAGCAAGTCCATATTTATTTCCTTCAATAGCCCAAGCAGCACATCCTATTAAAAAGGAACTCGTATCTCTTCTTGTTTTTAATTGACTTTCTGGAGCATCGACTTCAGACAATGGAAAAGTAATTCCAAATGAATGCTTACAACTTCTTCTTATAAATGATCTTTCATCTTCAGTTAGTGAAGACCAAAAACTATCTAGGTCAAGCTGTTTTATTAAACCACCATACTTTTTAGAGACCTCTTCACTACCTACGGAAGTTTTTGTTTTAAAAAGTTTTCTTATTTTCACACTTATCACCTCTTATGTTGTACAAACATTCTATGTCCTACAAGAAGTGTTCATGCTATTTTATAAATTTATAAACTTGTTATTCACTCTATAGATTTTTTTAATAGATTCCCTCATATTTGCTAGATTCAATTCATATAGTTGATTAAGAGATTAGATAGAAAGGGAGATTGAGATGGAATTTATAAAGGCATTTGCTATGTTTTTATCGCTTGCAATGTGTATATTTTTATTTGTCTATTCATATATGGAAGGCATACGAATTTGTAATGAGGAAGGAAAGGTTCGTGCAACTACCTTTCTATTCAGTCTAGTATCCGCTTGTATATTTGGTTTTACAACCCATTCCTTATATTTCTCATAGAAAAAATTATTAAGAAAGACCAATTCTTAATTTTAAATTGGTCTTTCAACATATATCTAGCTTCTCTTAGAAGTTCCTCGCTTATCTGTTTTTCAGTTAGAAATCAAGCTGGATGTTTTATCGATTTATTTAAGAGGAGTTCTCTTAAGTTTTCTCTAGCCCTAAAGATTCTGGTCTTTACAGTGGCTTTTTTGAGATTTAATATATCTGCAATTTCATCATCTTTTAACCCTTTGTTTACCTTTAACAATATTACCTCGCGTTGTTCAGGCTTTAAGTGATTTATTTTTTCCCGAATTTCGTCCACAAAGAATAAAATATCCAGCTCACTATCTATAGAGGGTACGTAGTCCCTAGATATAACTTCTAATATAGTATCCTCAAACGGTATATTCTGACTTCTACTTTCTTTTCTAACTAAATCAATTGCTTTTCTCTTTGTAACCGTCGATAACCATGAACCAATCTTGCTTACATCTTTAATTGTGTTCATTTTTTGGTATGCCTTAAGAAATGCTTCTTGAATTATATCTTCCGATAGATATAAGTCTTTTGTAATATAGTAAGCTATTTTAAACAACTTCTCATAGAAAAGCTCATATAAATGATTGTAATCTATATCATTCACACATAGCCTAGTCACATTTTCCCCTCCAACAAGCCCTATTTGTAATACCATAGTTATAATAGGATTCGAGAGGCTTACTGGAAATATGTGGGTTGTCCTTTTTTAAAACGCAAGCTGAACTTGTCCTACATGTTGTAAACGGGGGTCTAAACTTTCATTCTAAAAATAAATCCCCCACATAATTGGTATGGAATTTCATCCGAAGAGTGAACTAGTGGTCTTTATTGTTTTTACTTGCTGCCCAAAAGGCAAGAAAAACTAGAGGAATGAAAATAAACCAAGGAATATGAATCGTACTTTGTGTTATAAACGCAAAGAACAATAGGACGATCACCCCAAAAATACAGTACAAGCATCCTCTCCCAAATGTCTCCAACTAATCACCCCCTTACTTATCAATATGCAGAAGGTAAGTTGTTTCATGTTTTTGCTTAGTAAAAAGATAGAAAAGAGTTACATTACCCCTCACCCAATTCCGATATTACCTTAAAGGTAACCATCAAAAAAGTGCTACAAACATGTTGTAGCACTAATTGACTTATTCACTCTTATCACAATTATATTTTTTTCCATGGTGTGGCCAGTGTGGAACATACCCATGCTCTTTAAGTTTTTCTTGAAATTTATCTAATCGAGCTAATTTTTCTTCAGCCT
The DNA here is from genome assembly GCF_017873715.1 of Cytobacillus luteolus. Classification (NCBI taxonomy): domain Bacteria; kingdom Bacillati; phylum Bacillota; class Bacilli; order Caryophanales; family Bacillaceae; genus Litchfieldia; species Litchfieldia luteola. Next base: position 108,856 of record NZ_JAGGKM010000008.1, on the reverse strand, counting down.
TATTTTGTGTAATAACATCGTACTCGGCATACTTGTTAATAAGCTGTTTTTTTGTTTCAAACATTTCGTTATATAGATTTTCTAACTCCTCTTGCTGGTCAGCAGTAAGCTTAATATCTGTTTTGTGCTCTGGCTTTTGGGCATGAATGATTTCAGTCGGTTGGTTAAATAAGTTAAAAACACACAATAAAGAGAGACATATCGCTAATCTTTTCAATTTGATCACTCCATTTTTATATTCTCGGAGTGTAGTATTTTCTATTAATTCCTAACTTATTCAAAAAATTTTTAACTAGCGTTCAATGATTTAGCTTCCTTAACTCTCGGTTTCTTCTTTTCACTAACTGCGTACAAAGAAATTCCTAGAATGATAATGACTCCCCCTACTACCTGTGTCCATACAACATTCTCTCCAAGGATATAATAGGCTAACACTCCTGCTCCAATTGGTTCAAAAAGAATACTCATAGATATAACGGAAGTACTCAGCCACTTAAGGGACCAATTAAATAGTGAATGGCCTAATAATGTTGGTACAACGGCTAATAAAAGAAAATAGATCCAATCACCATTATCTAAAGGAATAATAGGATATTGTAAAAGCACTACATAGAGAAAAAGGGTTAAAGTACTTATTCCATAAACAATGAATGTATACGTAATTAATGAGAGTCTTTTTCTGACAGTTTGACCGAATAACAAGTAGGCTGTAACCATAGCACAAGAAACTAAAGCTAATAGATCCCCGAACAAGGCCATTCCACTTATTTTAAAGTCTCCCCAGCTAATAATAAAGCTGCCTATTATGGCAATTCCTCCACTTAATAAAGCTTTATAACCGGCCTTCTCTTTAAAAAATAGATAGGTTCCTATAAATGCGAAAATTGGTTGTAAGGTTACCAAAACCGTTGAACTCGCAACAGAAGTATAGTTTAGTGATTCAAACCATAAGATAAAGTGAAAGGCCAAAAAGACACCTGCAACCGCCGACATTAGCCAATCTCTTTTAGATATTATTTTAATTTCATGCCTATACTTTAGTAGGAATAGAGGTGACATTAGTAAAACTGAAAAAAACAAACGATAAAATGCGATGACAGGGGCTGGGGCATTAGCCAATTTCACAAAAATAGCAGAAGTTGAGACCGCCACTACCCCAATAAGTAAAGCAATATATGGTGCACTAATTTTATTCATAACTTCACCTTTTATATAGAAATTAAATATACTATACTCGATAATCTCTAGAAATGACTAGAAATTTTTAAAAACATATCTTCAGATTCTATTAATCTAAAAATTTTAAATATTCACTGAATAATAGTATACTAGAAACGTTAGTACCCATTACAAAACAATCGAGGAGGAACATATGGATATTTTAAAGGATGTTACAATCGGACAACTACTAAAGGATGCAGTAAATAAATATGGCAAAAAAGAAGCCATCGTCTATTCAAATGAAAATATCCGCTATACATATGCTGAATTTTACGAAGAAACTTCAAAGATTGCAAAGGGCCTTATGAAACTTGGAATACAAAAAGGGGAACATATTGCTATATGGGCAACTAATGTTCCTGAGTGGCTACTTCTTCAATATGCATCTGCAAGAATCGGTGCTGTTTTAGTGACTATAAATACAAGTTATCAATCAAGCGAACTAGAATATTTACTTAAACAATCAGATACAACCACACTTTTTAGTATTAGTGGGTTTAAAGGTACTTCCTACATAGACATTATTAACACCATTTGTCACCATAAACTTATTGACTCCATGCCAGGTAAACTACACCTAGATCATCTACCCTACTTAAAGAATGTAATCTACATTGGAGAAAATCCGTCCCCGGATGGAATGATGAATTGGAAGGACTTAGTTACACTAGGGGACGATGTAAGTGATACAGTCTTACTTCATCGCGAACAATCACTAGATCCTACTGATGTTATTAACATGCAATATACCTCTGGAACTACTGGGTTCCCTAAAGGTGTTATGTTAACACACCATAATATCGTAAATAATGGTCATTTAGTTGCAAGGTCCATGAAACTAAGTGCAGAGGATAGATTGTGTATCCCCGTTCCATTTTTTCATTGTTTTGGGTGTGTGTTAGGCTCACTTGCATGCGTATCTGTAGGAGCCACTATGGTTCCAATTATAGAATTTAACCCTGAACTTGTGTTAGAGACGATTGAAAAAGAAAGATGCACTGGGTTACATGGTGTACCAACTATGTTCATAGCTGAGTTAAATCATGAGAAGTTTTCTAACTACAATTTATCCACGCTAAGAACAGGGATCATGGCCGGTTCCAATTGTCCAATTGAAGTTATGAAAAAGTTAATTAACGAAATGGGTATGACTGATATAACAATTGCATATGGACAGACTGAATCATCACCAGTTATCACACAAACAACAACGACTGATTCTCTCGAACGGAGAGTGAATTCAGTTGGTAAAGCACATCCACATGTCGAAGTGAAAATTGTTGACCCTGTTACAGGATCAGAGGTACCACGTGGACACCAAGGTGAGCTTTGCACGCGAGGATATCTAGTAATGAAAGGCTACTACAAAATGCCAGATGCTACATATGAAGCGATTGATACAAAAGGATGGCTACACACTGGAGATTTAGCAACAATGGATGAGGATGGTTATGTAAGAATTACAGGCCGTTTAAAAGATATGATTATAAGAGGTGGCGAGAATGTCTATCCTAGGGAGATTGAAGAATTCCTTTATCAGCATGATAGTGTTCTTGATGTTCAAGTCGTCGGGGTACCTGATGAAAAGTACGGTGAAAAAGTTGCTGCATGTATTAAGGTCAAAGAAGGACATTCGATTACTTCCGAGGATATACGAAGCTTCTGTACAGGTAAACTAGCCTATTACAAAATACCTGAATACTTTATATTTGTTGATGACTACCCAATGACGGCTTCTGGTAAAATTCAGAAGTTTAAGCTTCGTGAACAAGCAAGTGAATGGATTTCACAAACAGCTAAAACAGTATAACCATGTATCGCACCTCTCTTGGTGCGATTTTTTTTACGATAAAATAATTTCCTTACTGTTTCCTAATTAACAAACGAACGGGAAGCTGCTACTTTGCTTCCCTTTTCTTATTAATGGAGTTCCCGCTTAGTATCCACATACTTTCCATAATCAGGAACAGCAATATTGTCAAAATCCTTCACTAGCATAGAAAGACTTGTTGTTAGTTTCTCTCCTGAAATTGGTATGCCGTGACCTGTTACGGCTACATCAGGTTTTAACTGTTCTAATGTTTTCACAGAAGTAAGAGAAGATTCCCAATCGGTTGTTAAATACCTTGGGGGACCACTTATTTCAAACTCCTGTGTGAACACCTTGTATAGAGATTCTTGCTTAACTGTTACAAATGCATCTCCTGCAATTAATACTCGGTCTTCTTCCCTAAAAAATGATACATGGCCTGGAGTATGTCCTGGTGTATGTATCCAGCGCCACTCAGGCATTTCAGGAATAGTCCCATCAGATGGTAAAGGTTTTACATGATTGCCTAAATCGATTGGCTCATTCGGATACATGGGCGACAATTTTGCTAACATGCCACCTTCAACGGTTGGATCTGGCTCAGGATAGCTTTGCTTTACAGTCAGAAATGGGATTTCTAATTCATGAGCATAGACTGGCACTTCCCAATGATTGATTAGTTCAATAATCGCACCAACATGGTCAAAATGACCGTGAGTTAATAAGATTGCTCTAGGACGACTATGTGGGCCAAAGCGTTCTTCAGTTAGAGCTATTATTTCGTCAGCTGAACCAGGCATTCCGGCATCAACTAGTACAAAATCCTGCGTTTCGGTATTTCCAACTAAGCAAAGATTAACTACTTGAATGGTTTGACAAAATACATCTCGTGCAACCACTTTACCTAAACCGCTTGCAACTGAAGTGGCAGGTATAAACTTATAGTCACTACCATAACTCATTTCTTTATTCATGCTAAAGACCTCGTTTCTTAACATCTTAAACTAGGTCTAGTGTGTCACATGTCTCTTAGGATTATGTTGTGAAATTATATCATTTTTTTACCAAGTCTATTTTTATGATGTTACTATTTGTTTTTTCTTTTCCCTGAACTAATACCAGCTAGTTTCTTTATTTATGTTTTATTACAAATCAAGAGGGTAAATAGATAGTACACACATAGATAGCTTAGTCATTAAATCTAAAAGAGAGGATGAGTATATGTCTTGGAACATAAAGGACTATCCTGATTCTATGAAAAATTTAGATGAAGTGGTTCGAGAAGAAGCAATCGGCATTGCCAATGGACTACTAGATGAAGGGTTTGAAGCAGGAAGAGCCATTCCAATTGCGGTAGCAAGAGCAAAGAAAACCTATGGAGATGATAACCCAATCCGCCATGTTGTACCACATTCTGACGGCTGGGCGATTAAAAAGGAAAAAACTCAAAGAGCGAGTGGTATTTTTAATACAAAAAAAGAAGCGCTTAAGAAGGCACAACAAATGGCGAGTGAAGAACATACAAGACTAATCATTCACAGGCAGGACGGAAAAATTGAAAAACATCAAACTTTTGAATGAAAAGGAAAGGAAACGAGTAATAAGGATAAAGGAGTGTTAAATATGAGTGGAAATAATACAAACAAAAAAAGTGTCGTAGTAGGATCATTATTAGGTGTAATCATTGGTGCAACAACAGCACTATTTGTTTCACCAAAGTCAGGTAAAAGGAATCGTAAAGACTTTAAAAATCAAATGAGTACAATACAAGATCAAGTATATAAAATCGCAGATCGTACAAAGGAAAAGGTCAGCGATGTATCACAGTCGATAACAAAAAATGCCTGAACATTAACAGCTAATTTGAACTATAACTAAATAAATAAAGGAGGAAATTTCTTGCTACACGAAGGCAATCAGTTGAAAAAGTTTGATATACATGCAACAGATGGATCAATTGGAACCGTTCACGACTTGTTTTTCGATGATGAGAAATGGACAACCCGTTATTTAGTTGTTGATACAATGAAATGGTTACCTGGACGAAAGGTTCTTGTATCACCGATGTCAATTCAAAATGTTAACGTTCCAGAGAATAAAGTAGAATTAGCATTAACAAAAGAGAAGATAAAAAATAGTCCTGATATCGATACCGATAAACCAGTATCAAAACAAAAGGAAATAGAGGTTGGAAGCTATTACGGTTACCCTCCATATCGAAGCATTGCTGGAACAGAAGTTGGAGGACAATACTTAGTTCCTGGACAGTTGGCAGTTAGTTTAGAAAACAAGAAAGTAAACTTTAATCATGATGATATTGAAAAAGCAGATGAACCAAATCTGCGAAGTATGAAGGAAGTGACTGGCTATCACATCCATGCTGTAGACGGAAATATTGGGCATGTGGAAGATTTCATCATTTGTCCTATAACATGGGCGCTCCGATATATGGTTGTGGACACGAAAAATTGGTGGCCAGGTAAAAAAGTCCTCGTTTCACCAGATTGGATAAAAGACGTAAGATGGGCAGATCGTAAGGTCCATGTAGACTTATCAGTTGATACAATTAAAAGTGGACCGGAATATGAAAAGAGCAAATTTATTAATAGAGAGTTTGAAGAAGAACTATACGATAAATATAACAAAAGAAAATATTGGTATTAAATAAGCACGTGGCAGGGAACTATAATGTTTCCTGCTTTTTTGTGCCTAATCACTAAAAAATAGATTGTTTTTTATAATATTAAAATGATATTATGTTTCTAGTTAGTATATTGGGGCATTAGCTCAGCTGGGAGAGCGCTACGCTGGCAGCGTAGAGGTCAGCGGTTCGATCCCGCTATGCTCCATCAAAAAGAACCCTTATCATAAGGGTTCTTTTTTCTTTTTTAAACACATCTTCCATAAAGACAAGCATATGATTGTAGAGAACCTTTGTCTGAAAGGAAGTCTATATATGAGTCAACTTAAATCAAAGCTTGGTGCTTCACTGTATGCAACAATGTCGATTAGCTTTTGGGGAGTTTCTTTTGTTTCCACAAAGGCAGTATTAGGCAAGCTTGACCCCTTTACTTTACTAGTTCTTCGATTTGGGATCGGAGCTATTTTTTTATTCATACTCTTACTTATAAAACGGCATCGACTATACATCCCTTTTAAATATGTTCCACATTTAGTGATTTTAGGTATCCTTGGGGTTTTTGTACATCAAGTCATTCAAGCTACTGCCTTATTAACGATTGATGCTTCATCTGCAGGTTGGCTCATTTCCTTCTCTCCCATTTTTACCGTACTACTCTCGATGCTCTTTTTACATGAAAAAATGAGTATCCCTAAAGCCAGTGGTATGATTTTGGCTATTACTGGAGTTATTCTTATAACAACAGCAAGAAGTGGACAATCCCTTCATTTTGCGATAAATGTGGGTTTCCTACTGATGATATTGAGTACGTTAAACTGGGCCATCTATTCTATTCTTCTGAAGAAATTAGCAATCCCTTACCCTGCCCTTGTTGTAACTTTCTATATGAGTCTGATCGGCTTTATTCTAACAACACCGTTTATTATTAGAAATAAGGGATGGTCTTCACTCAACTTATTATCTACTTCAGAATGGGCTCATTTATTATTTTTAGGTGTTTTTGTTTCAGGAATTGCCTATTGGTATTGGGGAAAGGCACTTGAAGTATTAGAAGCTTCAAAAGTATCGATGTTCTTATACCTTGAACCTATTACTACCCTGATTGCAGCAGTAGCTATTTTACAAGAAGAAATTTTTATTAAAAGTGTGGTTGGGGGCATTATTATAATTGCAGGAGTAATCATTGTTAATGGTCAACTTATGCCTTTACTACTTCGTCCTTTTATAAAGAGGTCGTAACCTTGTCTGGTAGCGTAAGTCCCCTACATATTGCATAGTAATAATTAAAACCCCTTCATCAAGTATAGGATAAACCGATTTTGTTTATCCTAAATTTGAAGGAGGTGTTCTTAATGGCACAAGATGTATTATGCGAAGTAAGCAGCTGTGTTCACAACATTACTAATGAGAATAAATGCGGTGCTTCTCAGATTTATGTGGTGAACCATAAGGAAAAGAATGCTTCATCAAGTGGAGAAACAGATTGCAAAACGTTTGAACCTGCAGACCTATAAGTTTTTGAAGAAGATTCAGCCGTAGCCGCGGCTGTCTCTTTTTTTATATTATTGATAATAATTATCAATATTATTCAATAAAAGTAAAAATATTTCCTTTCTACTAGAAAAGTAAAAACGAGCCCTATTATAATATATAACGGGTTTTCTTTTGGAGTGCAAAACTTTACTTCATTGAATTTGAAATACTTACTAATAAGATCCTTAGTCCTTAATTAAGTATAGTAAAATAAGCGGAGATTTTCCGGTTAAATACAGAATGGATCTCCTTTGAGGCTAAATAAGGGGAGGTTTTCCGGTTATGCCAAGGAAAATCCCATATTTTTATGTTTATTTAGGTCAATAGGCGGAATCTCTCCGTCTATTTAAGCAATTTTCAATGGCATTTTCTATTTAAACGGAATTTTTCCGTCTATTTATTAAATCAGGTGCTTATCTGATCTCCCAACTTATAATAGAGGTCCCTTTTCTACTCTACCAAACTTATTCATTTCACCTATTTCTATATGTATTATCTTAACATAAATTGCTCTTTATAAAGAACACTTAACTAAAAAATATATGGAAAAACTCTGTAACTATTTTTCCAAATAGAACAATTCTCTTACTCTTATCATTGTAGTTCTATATAAAGAACGTGTCAATACATTATCCTAGATTTCCATCATCCCTTTTATCAATATTAATAAAATCTTTAATCTTTATTGTTGACAATGGTAACCTGAAAATCATATAATAATCTCGAAATCAAATATCTTTAATTTAAGATAAATTAATTAAAACTAAAAGGTGGAGGAATTAAACATGACAAAAACAAAATGGGCAGTTGACCCAACTCACAGTAGCGTAGAATTTTCAATTAAACATATGATGTTCACAAATGTAAGAGGTGCATTCAATTCTTTTGATGCTACAATTGTGGCTGATCCTACTGATTTAACTTCAGCTGATATCACTTTCAGTGTTGACCTTGCAAGTATCGATACTCGTAACGCTGACCGTGATAATCACCTGCGTTCAGCTGACTTTTTTGATGTTGAAAATAAACCTTCAATGACTTTCACATCAACAAACATTTCAAGAAAAAGTGACAATGAGTATGACGTAACTGGAGACCTTTCACTTAATGGTGTTACAAAGTCTCAAAACTTTCTAGTAACATTTGAAGGTTCTGGTAAGGATCCTTGGGGCAATGAAAAAGCTGGATTTAGTGTAGAAGGTACAATAAACCGTAGTGATTTTGGCTTAACTTGGAACGCAGCATTAGAAACTGGTGGAGTGCTAGTTGGAGATAAAGTAAAAGTATCATTACAAATTCAAGCAGCTAAAGCAGAATAATAGCTATGTAAGCAAGATATATAGACTAAGAAGCAAAGAGCCTTCCTTTTAGAGAGACTCTTTGCTTCTTTTTTTGATACTTATAAACACTTGTATAATTAGTGCTATACTCTGCGTTAGAATCCATGAGAAAGTGATCCATGTGATGATAACTAAGTCCTTCATTCCTTCGTTATGGTCTATCAGGTAATAGATATATCCTATCCAGATGATGAGCCAACCTATTATACTTATTATGTGAAAATATCGCCATCTAAGAAAATAACTAATTATTATGGGTAGGTGCAGTCCAACTATAATGAGTAATAACTTTAAAAAGTCCAAAGACTGTAATCCTTCCACTACATATAAACCATAAGTTGCAGTTATAAATATACTACTAAGTATACTGAGCGTGACAATTCCCCATTTATTCCTATAAGTTTGTTGTACCAAATATATCTCCTCCAATTAAATCCTTAACTATTAGTCGTTCTGCTACGATTAAAAGTTACTCTGGAATACAAAAAGTGAACATTTCGTGAAAAAAATCCTATTAGTGTGATTTCCATCACAGTCATTCTTTCTGTCACTTGTTATTATAAAAACACTATAACAGCAGTGTTAACGAATTGTTCACATTATAGAGGAGGGATTAGCAAATGACATCTGCATATACACTTTCGCCATCTACAGTAACTTTGCAAACGATTTTTGATTTAGCGGATACGGTCAGAAAAATTGAGCGTGGCAGCTGTATTTTTCATGAAGGGCAAAAATCTACTGAAATTTTTTATATTAAGTCTGGAATTGTTCGTTTAAGTAAACAAAGCATTGATGGGCAACAACTTAATTTACGCATGTGTAAAACAGGTGATTTAATTGGTGAGCTTACTTTATTTACAAACAATCCACATTACTTTTTAACTGCAGAAGCTGTTACTCCTGTAGAAGTATACGTTCTAAATCGTGAAACAATTGAGGAAGCTGTTAGTTCGAATTCAGCCTTAGCTAAGGAATTTATCATATGGTTTAACACACATTTTCAAAAAACTCACACAAAGTTTAGAGACCTTATGCTTTTTGGCAAAAAGGGTGCACTCTATTCTACACTAATTAGAATGTCAAACACTTATGGAATCCCACAATCTAATGGTTCGATTGTAATTGATTTACAATTAACAAACCAGGATTTAGCAAACTTTTGCGGAAGTACAAGGGAATCTGTCAACCGTTTTCTTTCTAGTTTAAAATCAGATGGAGTTATTTCTATCTCTGGTAGCAGTATAACGATTCATAATATCAACTACTTAAGAAGAGAAATCCAATGTGAAGGCTGTTCGAAGGAAATTTGTTGTATAGATTAGGGCGACCTTTGTTTACCAAGAGCAATATTTTCTTTTCCATATCAGATCAGTATCATTTATATACAAAAAAGGACTCCTCTATGGAGTCCTTTACTATTTCATATTACTTTGAAACGTTAGCTGCTTGTGGTCCACGAGCACCTTGTTCTACTTCAAAAGTAACTGTTTGACCTTCTTCTAAAGATTTGAAGCCATCACCTTGAATAGCTGAGAAGTGTACGAATACATCATCTTGTCCTTCTACTTCAATGAATCCGAAACCTTTTTCTGAATTAAACCATTTAACTTTACCTTGTAACATGTGTGTTTCCTCCTGTTGTGGAAAATTTCCACTTTTGTATTACTATTCCTGCTCAAGTTTAACCCTATCAAGATGAAAACAACTAACGAAGCAAATCCTTCTGTTAAGTCTTATCCGAACAAAAATAATTAATCCAATCATAGCACGCTTTACAATTCAATACAAGATGTATTTACTATATGAAAATAATAACCAGCTGACTTTACTTTCATAAATTCACACAATCTCTGCTACTTTTTCTATTTATATGTTTATTCCTTATTTACTTACAAATACTAAGACAACTGTTACCTTCTTTATTCTTAGGGGGACTTATGAATAAAACAACGATTGGCTGGCTAATTACAGTTCTAGTAATTCTATTTTTCCTAGCCTCCTTTTTTTATCTAAGTTTTGACATTTTTATTAATTTCACAAAAGGCTTTTGGGACTGATAATAGATTGGAATGGTGAGGTTTAAGTTATGAAGTTAAATGAAAAAGAAAAACAGAAGTTGAGTGAATCCATAGACAGAATGAATGAAGCACTAGATGTATTTATTGAATACTATAATGAATCTGAGGAAGATAAACCTTTGATTGAATTTGAACCAGAAGTGATTGATGCTATTGAGAAAGCCAAATCTGCTTATGGTGAGGAAGAAACAACAAAAAAAATTAACACGATTATTAAAGAAGTCCTGTCATTTATTCCAAAGAATGAGGCGGAATAGCTTTTATCCCCATCCCCCTTTGGCAATACTTACTACATACACATCTGAAGGGGAGATTTACTTTTAAATGCGAACAAACAAACTACTGATTACATTTCTTCGATGGCCAATCATTTCGCGTGTACTTTTAATTATCTTTCTAATTATCATTTTCTTTGGGTCAATCATTCACTTAATCGAACCTGAAAACTTCCCAACTGTATTCGATGGAATTTGGTGGGCACTGGTAACCACCTCAACAGTAGGATTCGGAGATTATGTGCCCTCTTCGATAGCTGGTAGAAGTTTAGGGATGGTCCTAATCTTATTTGGGACGGGTTTCGTTACAACTTATTTTGTAACATTAGCAGCTACCGCTGTCACAAACCAGAATTCATTTCTTGACGGGAAAATGAAGTACTACGGAGACAAGCATATTATTATAGTTGGTTGGAATGAACGTGTACGCATCATTATTGAACAGCTAATAAAATTAGATAGCTCTGTAAAAATTTTGTTGATTGACGAAACACTTAAAGAAAACCCTAATCCAAAATATGATATCCATTTTATAAAGGGAAACCCAACGGTTGATGAGACTCTCCTTAAGGCGGATATAAATCATGCTGAAATGGTCATACTCACGGCAGATCAAAGCAAGGATGAACAACAAGCAGATATGTTAACCATACTTACCCTTATAGCTATAAAAGGCTTAAATCCAGACGCCTATTGTATTGTTGAAATATTAGCTGGACATCAGGTAAATAACGCCAAAAGAGCTGGTGCAAATGAAATTATAGAAACCAATCATATTTCCGGGTTATTGATGGTTAATGATGTAGTATCTCATGGAATGTCAGATATCTTAGTAACGATGCTTGACCAATTAAAAGGTAGTAAGCTTAAATATATCGAACTATCCAAAAACGATGTGGGAATGACTTTTCAATATACGAGCTCAGCGTTATTAAAAGAACGCATTATCCTTTTGGGTGTCAAAAGAGGCGAAAACTCATACATCAACCCACCATTGTCCTATACGTTGGAAGAAAATGATGAGCTTTTAGTTATTAAAGACTAAGGGATCCAGTTTAAGGATCCCTTTAATCATCTGCTAATATGGTCTCCAACTCTTTAACCAGGGATTTCCCTAAATCAATATACTTTTCAGGAAATGATGCATCTGGGTCTTGTGGCTCCTGAAATTGATCCACAGCTGCTGAAAAAAAATCCATATCTGATTCTACATGATCATCCAATCCTATTTGGTATTTATGAGAAAGTAGAAATGGTCTTCCTAGTTGTACCGTTGTCCCCTGTGAGTCAAGCTGCCCATCTACCGCTTCAAAAGGCACCCTTAAAAACTGATACCCTACCTCATCATCTATTTTATAGTCGAAGTAACCGTGGTCATATTCCCATCCGTCTCCAATTGTATAACCTAATGGCTTAAGTTCCTTTTCTAGTTTATATAATTGATATGTTTTCCCTTCGAGTGTTGAAGGAACTGGAATCATATGAACAACCCCTTTTTAAGAATTCTACCCTTTAGGTTATCCAACTAACGAAATATTACTAAAAGAAAAAAGAGTTATTTCACGAGGAAATAGCTCTTTTAAAAAAATTTATTTTAACCTTTTTTCTAGTTCTGCTTTCTTCTTTTCAAATCCTGGTTTTCCTAATAATGCAAACATGTTTACTTTGTATTCTTCTACACCAGGTTGGTCAAAAGGATTTACACCTAATAAATATCCGCTCATTGCACAAGCCTTTTCAAAGAAGTAGACAAGGTAACCAAAAGTATATGCGTCTAATTCTGGAATGTTCACAATTAAGTTTGGAACTCCACCATCTGTATGAGCAAGCATTGTTCCTTCAAATGCTCTCTTATTAACAAAGTCAACCGTTTCTCCAGCTAAATAATTTAGCCCATCAAGGTCATTCTCTTCTTTCTCTATAGTCATTTCATGTCGTGATTTCTCTACATTTAATACCGTTTCAAATAAATCACGACGTCCTTCCTGAATATACTGACCTAGAGAATGTAAGTCTGTAGAGAAGTTTGCTGAAGAAGGATAAATTCCCTTTTGGTCTTTCCCTTCACTTTCTCCGAATAACTGTTTCCACCATTCTGAAAAGTATTGTAGGCCAGGCTCATAGTTGACTAAAATTTCGATGGTTTTACCTTTATTATAAAGTGCGTTTCTAACAGCAGCGTATTGATATGCCGGATTATCTTTTAACTCTGATGCTGAAAAATCTTCACTTGCCTGGGCCGCACCTTTCATCATTGCTTCGATATCTGCTCCACTTACAGCAATCGGTAACAGACCTACCGCGGTTAAAACAGAATATCTTCCTCCTACATCATCTGGAATAATAAACGATTCATATCCTTCTTCAGTAGCGAGTGTTTTAAGTGCACCACGCTCTTTATCAGTTGTTGCATAAATTCGTTTACGTGACTCTTCTTTACCGTATTTTTCTTCTAATAGTTTACGGAAAATACGGAAAGCCAGTGCAGGTTCTGTTGTTGTTCCAGATTTTGAAATAACATTAATCGAAAAATCCTTACCTTCTAAAAGATCAGTTAAATCTTTCATATAAGTTGAGCTGATATTATTACCTACAAATATAACCTGTGGCGATTGGCGTTGTTCTTTGGAAAGGGAGCTTGCAAATGAATGACTCAGTACCTCAATAGCTGCTCTTGCCCCTAGATAAGAGCCTCCAATTCCTACTACTAGAAGAATGTCAGAATCTGATTTAATTTGTTCAGCACACTTCTGAATTCTAGAGAATTCTTCTTTATCGTATTCTGTAGGAAGTTCAACCCATCCTAAAAAGTCATTACCTGCACCTGTTTTTTCATGAATTGAATGATGAGCAACTTTTACAGCATCTTGCAAGTATGTAAGTTCATGTTCACTAATAAAGGATAGTGCCTTTGAATAATCAAAACGAACATGTGTCATAGTTTTTGTCCTCCATGTTTTTGATTTTTAATTCACTTATTACACTTTATCGAATCACGAAAGTTAAATCAAGAAACACTCTTCTATGTAAGCGTGTCCAATTTAGAACAAACTTTGACAATATTTTTAATCAATAAGATTATTGGATTCAACCTATACCTCGACCGTTCCTTTCCGCTGCAGGCACTTGCTTTCCGCGGGGAGGGATGCGAGCCTCCCGGCTTGGCCTGCGGGGTCTCGCACTTCCCTCTTCGTCCCGCAGGAGTCAAGTGCTTTCCGCTCCAATACACTATTCAATAAATATATTCTTTAAAGACCTTTACAAAACAACAAAAAAATAATCAGAGTAAAAACCCTGATTATTTAATCATCATTCTATAGAGATGCTTTCAAGATAGCTAGGGCATCTTCTTTGCCTAATTTGTTGAAGTTACCAAATTCTCCGAAGGCAATTGTTTTTTCGGCGATGAGTTCTAGTTTATCGTCACCAATTTCGTAGTCAGCAAGTTTTGATGGTGCACCGATGCTGTTCCAGAATTCACGAAGTTTTTCAATACCTTCTAATGCGATTTCTCTGTCTGATTTACCCTCTGGATTAACATCAAACACTCGCTCTGCTAGTTGTTTGAATCGGCCCACATTGATATCTAGGTTGTATTTCATCCAGTTTGGAAATAGAATAGCTAATCCTCCGGCATGTGGGATATCATAGACAGCGGAAACAGCATGTTCTATATTATGAGTTGCCCAGTCACCACGATACCCCATATTCAACATTCCATTTAGCGCCATTGTCCCGTTCAGCATAATGGTTTCGCGATACTCATAATTCTCAAGATCCACTAAAAGCTTTGGAGCTGTTTCCATTACGGTTCTTAGTACAGCTTCACACATACGATCCTGTAATGGTGTATTTTCAACATGATGAAAATAGTGTTCGAATACATGAGACATCATGTCTACAATGCCGTAAATGGTTTGGTCAAGTGGAACTGAGAATGTATTTACTGGATCTAATATTGAAAACCTTGGAAAAGTAGCTGCACTTCCCCATCCGTATTTCTCTTGTGTTTCCCAGTTTGTGATAACAGAACCAGCATTCATTTCTGATCCAGTTGCTGATAGTGTTAAAATGGTTCCAAATGGGAGAGCATCGCTGGCAATATTTTTTCGAGAAATAAAGTCCCAAACATCACCGTCATACTTCGCTCCAGCAGCAATTGCCTTTGTACAATCAATCACGCTGCCTCCACCGACAGCAAGAATAAATTCAATATTTTCTTGTTTACAGATGTCAATTCCTTTACGTGCTGTTGTTAGACGAGGATTAGGTTCTACCCCTGCCAATTCAAAAACTTGAGCACCAATTTCTTTTAATAAACCTTTAACTTGATCGTAGAGGCCATTTCGTTTAATGCTTCCTCCACCATAAACCATTAGTACTTTCTTGCCGTACTTTGGTACCTCATTTTTTAATTCTTCAACTTGTCCCTTACCGAAAATTAATTTTGTAGGGTTATGATATGTAAAATTTTGCATACTGTATCGCCTCCTTATTGTTGATTATGAACGAATTGATTTATGAAAGTAAAGAAATAACTCTCTTATTATTTTCACAGATTACTGTGCGATGCATAAATCGCTCTACTTTTTAACAAAATATAAAGGAATAACTCAATAAGGAGGAAAAAACATGAGTACATTACAACGTATCGCATTGCTTTTAACCATTGTTGGTGCAATAAACTGGGGTCTAATTGGGTTCTTTAATTTTAATCTAGTAGCAGCTATTTTCGGAGAAGCAACAGCTCTTTCCCGTATAGTTTATGGACTTGTGGGTATTGCAGGACTAATTAACCTTGGTTTATTATTTAAACCAGATTTAGTTCGTGAAAGAGCAACTGAACCAAACCCAACTCGCTAAAAATCAAATAAAAGGCTATGACGTAATGTCATAGCCTTTTTTAATGCTTATTTTTTAATTAAATCTTCACGATTAGATTGTTCAATCCAATCTTCTAACTTTTCTTTTAACGTATTAAATCCTTGTGGAGCTTCTGTTAATGATGGGTCAATCTTTACTGAAGCTTGACGTTTCTTTGGTTTTGCTTGTTTTGTAACAACTGGCTTTTCTGGTGCTTCTTCAGTTGCACGGATTGAAAGGCCAATCTTACCAGCCTTCTCATCGATAGAAAGAACTTTCACATTTACTTCGTCTCCAACTTTTAAATGCTCATTTATATCCTTCACGAAACCATGAGTTACTTCAGAGATATGAATTAAACCTTGTGTTGATTCGTCTAATGCAACAAACGCTCCGTACGGTTGAATTCCTGTTACTTTTCCTTTAACTACGCTACCTACTTGATAATTTTCAGACATGCGAAACACTCCCAAAATCTTATTTTATATACGACAATTATACGCAATTTAAAATTATATCACAGTTAAAGGATATAATCAAAAATTGTTTAAATAGGGCCTTTAATAAGGTTAGGATTTCCGATTTTCTTTTAAAGTATGAAAACCTTTTTATCGCAGTCTCAACTCAGGTACTCGTAGCGATTCTCCCTACGGTTCAATGGTAATCAATTCTGGGATTTCTGGATTATCTACACGTTTAAAATTATTTTCTTCAAGCCTTTGATAAAAATCATTTATGACTTGAGCTGTTTCGGTTCCCTTATTAATTTCCATAAATCGTTCGTAGCTACTTTTTACCTCTTCAATCAAAACATCACGATCATAAATTGGGGTGTTGTCTAAAAGGCTTGTTGTATAAAAAGTGAAATACCTCTTATACAGTTCATACAGAATCTTATTGTCCGGAAAGTTTGGGTTAGAAAGAATAAATCTTTCTAATTTTACAATTCTGTCGGAAAGTTCATTCCAAGTGATGATCAATGCCGCATCCATGACAATTCTTTCTTGAATCATTGTAAAATAATCTGTGATTTGTTGACTTACATTCAATTGACTCAGTCTAGAATAATCTTTCGTAATTTCAATCATACCCTCGCCAACATGTTCGAAAATAAATCCATTGCTAACCACTGTTTTTGCAAAGGTATTAATCTCTTCAGATTTAAAATCGTGTTTACTATTTAGTCTCTCTAAGATGGCCGATAGACCGATATCACTCATTTCACGATAAATCGCATTTGAATCCTGATTCCACTTAGGCTCATAAATTGTTTTTAAAATCTCCTCTTGTTTTATAATGAGACCTAGTATTTCATCGTCTGGTATTTCATTTTTCCTTTGACTTAAAGCATCGATATGTTGTTTTGGTGTGAGTAATTTATAGCCAATATAATACTTTGTACTCTCAAAATAATCGTTTAAATCTTGCTTGTTCGTAAACACCTTAAACGAAGGGTCCCCAAAACGATCAACAACATATTTACTGTCTTTTACAAAAGAGTACCTTTCAACATTTTCCGTTTCTAAATTATTCTTTAGGTAGGTTAAAAGTTCTTCGTAATAAGAACTTAATTCCTTGGACTTCTCTTCTATTTCATCCTGTGTAGGTACTTGTAGTAATTCACTTTGTGGATCTTTGTTACTTCCTTGTTGAATGTCATTTTCGTTATTTAAAAGTTGCATAGCCAACAAACTTCCAATCAGAAGAACTCCTATAAAACTTGCAGCAAAAGGAAGATGGAATAAATACTTCTTTTTCGATTTTCGCTCGGTCATTTTTATCTTTGTAACAATGTCCTTAGGTTGTGAAACTGTTGGCAATTCCTCGTAAGAAGATTTTAGGTTCTGAAGTCTTTTTTCTAAAAATTTATCATCCATGTACTTCACCTTCTTTTTTTTCCATTTCTTCGATTGCTTTTTTAAGCATCGTTTTGCCCCTTAAAATTCTAGTTTTTACGGTAGATAGTGTAACTGACATAATATCGGCTATCTCATCGTATTTCTTATCATGAAAATAAAACAACACAATTGGAATTCTATATTTCTCATCTAATTTTTGAATACAAAGATGTAGTCTTCGGTCTTCTTCATTTTGTAAAATATGAGACTCAACCTCAGGGTAATCATCATGACGTTCTTTTTGTATTTTAAAGATCTTCTTTAGATTTTGATTGCGTTTTCTAGCCATATCCCTCGTTACATTTAATGTAATTTTGTACAGCCATGTTGAAAATTTAGCTTTTGAGAATTGATCTAGAAATCTATATACTCGAATAAACACCTCTTGGGTTATATCCTGTATTTCTTCCTGCCGATTTCCTAACTGATAAGCAAACCGTTCCACAGTTGGATAATATGCCTCGACTAGTTCACTAAAGGCATTCATATTTCCTTGTTTGGCCCGCTGGATTAACTCTTCCTCTTGCATGATGGCTAACCTCCTTATTTCACCTATGTAACGTACATTAATGAACAATTGTTTCACATCTACTAATAATTTTTACTAATTATCACAAAATGTTCTAGTTTTGATAATTTTATTACATGTTGGAAATGGTATGATAGTAGTAAGAAATCGTTATTATTTCTGTGGGGTGAGATGATGGGTAGTATAGGTGAGAACATTAAAGTTTATCGTGAACAACGTAATATGACTAAGCAGGAACTCGCTTTAAAAGTACGTGTAGGAACAGGGACTATAGAGAAATATGAGAACGGAGAACAGACACCTGATGTTCAAACAATCTTAAAGATCTCAACCGTACTTGATATTCCAGCTTCAGAACTTATGGAACAAGAAAATACAGAATCAACATTTGGGATAGATTCAGAGATTGAGTCACTCATTAAAGAAATTGGAATAAAAAGATCAAAGCTTATTTTACGAAAAGCTAAGGAATTTTCTGAAGAAGATTTTCTTCGCGTTATGCAAATGTTATATGAAATTAAGTATAACGATGAAAATAATTTAGGTTAAGTAGTTTTAAGTGTTTATAAAGTGAAATACCTGGGTATCATATAAATTATAAGGCTTTCTAGTATTCCCCCCCTTTTGTTTGTGGACATTACCATTGGTAATGTCCATTTTTATTTTGCACCTAAAAAGGTGTGTTTTTTGGGTAAAGTTGGGTAAAATAGTTTCATATTTTAATTTGGAGTGAAATCAATGACGTTAGTATCTCCCCAGTTTAAAGTAAATGTTCAAGGGATAGACATTTATTATGAGTTATATCCCCATAAAGATCGCAATAAACCTGTACTTGTCCTTATTCACGGCTTCCTCTCTTCAACCTTTAGCTATAGACGACTTATTCCTTTATTAAAAGAAGAGTATACTGTACTAGCCTTAGACTTGCCACCATTCGGTCGTAGTGGTAAATCTACAAAAATGACCTATTCTTATCAGAATCTAGCTCATGTTGTGATTAAGTTACTTAATCACCTTAACTATTTTCGAGTAAGTTTAGTCGGCCATTCTATGGGAGGACAAATTTCTTTAAATATTGCAAAGCAATGCCCAGATTTAATTGATAAAATTGTTTTACTTAGTAGTTCTGGTTATATGAAGAGACTACCCTCACCTTTAATTTATTCAAGTTATTTTCCTTTTTTTCACCTATATGTAAAACGTCATCTTGCAAAACAGGGAATAGATCGTAATCTTTACAATGTTGTTCACGATCACTCGATTATCGATGAAGATATGAGAAAAGGATATCTAGAGCCATTTTCCGATGATAATATCTTCAGGGCATTAACAAGAATGATTAGGCATCGTGAAGGTGATTTAACTCCTGAGGAACTGAGAAAAATTGAGACATCTAGTTTATTGATATGGGGACAAGAGGACAAGGTGGTTCCTATATCTATTGGAGAACGTCTGCACAAAGACCTCCCGAATTCCTCTTTTATTTCGTTGACTAAAACTGGTCATCTTGTTCCAGAAGAGAAACCCTTACTAGTTCATGAGAGAATAGCTCAATTTATCTAACGTAAGAGGAGATTACATCGTAACTATCTGATGTAATCTCCTTTTACGTTTATTATTTCGGTTAGTGTTTCCTTAACCTACAATTCACAAGTCGAATCATTTTTAATTAATAGTAGTTTTTCAGCCATCTTTCTACAATCCGCTAAAGGAATCAGCTGTTCAAACGAGAATTCATAAATTAACTGAATTTTAGTTGCAAGTTTCTCCGGATCATCTATCTGGTATACAGCCTGAAGAACATCTACTGCTTCTGTTTCATATGACCCTAGTCCATGACCTAGAGGGTCCCAATTTTCAAGCAGGTACATGATCTGTAAATTCACATCTCTCTGCATAGTCATAATTATCACCTTTTTACACATAATTTTATCTTTAATGTAATAACTTCTGTCAAGTTACACATAGGTTTCATAAATACAGTATGGTCTATTTTATCACACCTTTACATGTAATACATATTAGGAGGTTGAATGTATGTTGAACTTTGATAATGAAATTAGCCGTAAGGGAACAAACTCTGTGAAATGGGATATAAATGAAAGAGTATTTGGAACAAAAGATGTTCTTCCTATGTGGGTTGCTGATATGGACTTTCAAGCACCAGAGATAGTTGTAAAGGAACTTGCACAAAAGGTCAACCATGGTATCTTTGGCTACTCAATACCTATGGTAGAGACGAGTGAGGCTATCACGGGATGGTTGAAACGAAGGCATCAATGGGTAGTTAATTCTAGTTCAATAACATACAGTCCTGGAGTCGTCTTCGCAATTAGTATGGTCATTCAAGAGTATACAAGTCCAGGAGATAAAATCCTCATTCAATCACCCATTTATACCCCTTTCTTTGAAATGATAGAGAAGAATAATCGGACCGTGTTGAACAGTCCTCTAATATTAAAAAATAACCGCTATTATATAGACTTTGACGATTTAGAAAAAAATTTAGATCCTTCTGTTAAACTATTTCTTCTATGTAATCCTCATAATCCGGGGGGGAGAGTTTGGACAAGAGAAGAACTTATAAGATTAGGTCAAATTTGTCTAAAGCACAATATTCTTATTGTATCTGATGAAATTCATTCAGATCTAATTATCGGGGATCAACCACATATTCCTTTTGCTTCTATTTCTGAAGAGTTCGCTAATCAATCCATCACGTTAATTGCACCTAGTAAAACCTTTAATTTAGCTGGTTTACAGGCTTCAGCCACTATTATTCCAAATAGATCCTTACGAACAAGGTTTGATAAAAGGCAACAACAACAAGGATTTTTTACTTTAGGCACATTTGGCATTATAGGAATGGAGGCTGCTTATTTACATGGAGACGAGTGGTTGGATAATTTAATTGAGTATTTGCGGAAAAATGTTTCTTATCTTATGAACTTCATAGAATCTAATCTTCCTAAAGTTAAGGTGATAAGACCTGATGCTAGTTATCTTGTTTGGTTGGATTGCAGGGAGCTAGGGTTAACAGACTCTGAGCTTAAGGATGTCCTTATCAAGAAGGGTAAATTAGGATTAGAGCCTGGTACTAAATATGGACCGGGTGGTGAAGGATTCGTTCGGATTAATATTGGATGTCCTATAAGTACGCTTAAAGAAGGACTTAATAGGCTGAAGGTTGCTTTGTCATAGAGTTTTGGAAAGAACCTTATATTCTTTCAAAAAGAGGGAAATGCATGTTTACTGTGTTGATTATTTACTCCTTAGATTCGGACAGGTTGAGGGGTTGGCTTGTTCAACCTGTCTGAATAACCTCTGGATTCGGACGGGTTGAGGGGTTGGCTTGTTCAACCTGTCTGAATACACCTCGGAATCGGACTAGTTGAGGGGTTGGCTTGTTCAACCTGTCCGAATAACCTCTGGATTCGGGCGGGTTGTGGTGTTGGCTTGTTCAACCTGTCCGAATAACCTCTGGATTCGGACGGGTTGAGGGGTTGGCTTGTTCAACCTGTCCGAATACACCCCGGATTCGGACTAGTTGTGGTGTTGGCTTGTTCAACCTGTCCGAATAACCTCTGGATTCGGGCGGGTTGTGGTGTTGGCTTGTTCAACCTGTCTGAATACACCTCGGATTCGGACTAGTTGAGGGGTTGGCTTGTTCAACCTGTCCGAATACACCACGGATTCGGACTAGTTGTGGTATTCTCTTCGCAAACCTGTCCGAATAAAACCTAGACTTCATCTTTTTGTAAATCCACTAAATGCTCCGTATTATTTAACCATAAAATCAATCTATTATTATCGGTAATTCGTAAGTAATGAATACCTGTATCTCCTGTAGAAAAACCGTACTCTGTAATTGGTGGTAGCTTTAAAAAAGATTTAAGTATATTTGAGATCGTGCCACCATGGGCAACAATGGCAATTCTAGGGGCATTTCCGCTTTCTGCAATTATTTTTGAAAATACCCGCTCCACTCTTAATCTAAAATCCAGGACAGACTCACCAGCCTCGATTGCTTCATGTGGCAATCTTCCACCAGGTGGGAGTGGATATTTTTGTGCAGCAACTTCCCTAGGTAACCCAGCAAGCACACCATTATTGTATTCCATTAAGTCATCTTCAAGTAGTAGTGGAACACCACATTTTTGTGATAGTATACTGGCCGTTTCATGTGCTCGCTTTAATGGGCTAGCCCAAATTTTATTAGGGCTAAATCTTTTTGTTACTTTCTCTGCCATAAGCGCAGCTTGCTCTCTACCTAAATCTGTTAGTGAAAAATCTGCTCTTCCCTCATGAACGCCTAGTAAGTCTGCTTCCGATTGACCATGTCTAATTATAACAATATCCATTTCCATTCCCCACTTTACATCATTTTCAAATCCAACCAAGTGAATAAACAAAGATAACACTTATAGCAATTGGAACAATAAAACGAATTGAGAAATACCATAAATCAAATAAGATACCAAGACCCTTTGTACCATTTTCGAGCTCTTGCTTAACTAGCTTCCTTGGTAGTCTATACCCTACAAATAAAGAGATAAATAGAGCACCTAATGGTAAGCCAAAGTTTGTAACAATGAAGTCTGCTAAGTCAAATATTGTTCTGTTAAAAATCAAGAAATCCGACAACACTCCAAAGGATAAGGCACTCGGAATGCCAACTAGGAAAACCAAAATACCAGAAATCCAGGTTACATGCTTTCTCTTCCGGTGTTCTCCCTTTACTATTGCTGCCACAACGATTTCTAATATCGAGAAAGCAGATGTTAAGGTAGCAAACAGAAGCAACAGAAGAAATAGAAATAAGAAAAAGCCACCGAAAAACATCTCATTAAATACTGCTGGAAGGACAACAAAAACTAAACCAGGTCCTTCACTTGGCTCAAACCCAAATGCATATACTGCAGGAAAAATAACCAATCCCGCTAAAAGAGAAATCAAAATATTTAATCCAACTACTGTGTATGCAGACTTTGTGATATTCTCCTTTTTAGATAAATAGGAAGCATACGTTACCATTACTAAAATGCCGACACTTAAAGCAAAGAAAGACTGACCTAAAGCCATTAAAACTGTATCTGATGTTATGTTCATAAAGTTTGGCTTTAATAAGAACGCAATTCCTTCACTTGAACCTTCCAAAGTTACCGAGCGAAATACCAAAATCAAAAATAAGATAAATAGAGCAGGCATCATGTATTTGCTAGCTTTTTCAATACCTTTTTGAATGCCTCCCTGAACCACCATAATGGTTAGGAGCATAAATAGAAACTGAACAAACACAACCTCAAATGGACTAGAAATAATACCTGAAAATAGTCTTCCATACTCATCATTACTTAGCCCTGTTAAGGAACCACTAATACTCCTCCATAGATATGATAAGATCCAACCACCTACAACACTATAAAATGATAGTAAGATAAAGGAAAGACCAACCCCCATATACCCCAATATATGCCAGTTTGTCTGTGGGACTAATTGTCTAAAAGAGCTTATTGCATCTTTTTGAGAGGCTCTACCAATAATAAATTCTGCTATTAAAATGGGTGCCCCTATGAATATTGTTAATAGAAGAAACAAAAGAAAAAAGATGGCTCCTCCATTTGTTCCAGCCATATATGGAAACTTCCATATAGCACCTAGCCCAATTGCAGAACCTGCAACTGCTAGTATAAAACCTATCTTCGATGTCCACTGATCATTTTTCATGTATACTTTACTCCTCTTTCATTGCTCATTTATGAAATAATATTTATAATAGCATAAATCTATTAATAAAATTATTTCAAATAATTTAAAAAATCCTACTTAATTGAGTAGGATTACTTTACAATTTATTCTTTATCTCTTAATCTCTCTTCAAGTTCTTTTGCTTTTGCTTGCTCTTTGTTAGAAACTTTTATAATAAAGCGCATTGTTAAAACAGCGAATAACAAAAAAAGTGCACTCCAAAAGAAGGCTGGAATATACTCTGACTTATCCTCTGGAAAATATAAAAATAAATAAAGCGTGTTGAATACTACGAACATAGACACACTACCTTTCATATTGCTAGTCTAACTCGCTAAGTATATCATATTAATGACGAGTTCTCGAACATATTAATACAGGAATGAGGGTGAAAAAAGTGAGTGAAAACACATTACAAATTGGTGATATTGTCACAGGAATCGCTAAGACTGGAAAATATATCGGTGAAATAACAAATATCCGTCCACAGCATTACTTAGTTAAAATTAAAGCTGTTCTTAAGCATCCTCTTCAAGGGGATCTTCATGCTCCTAAGGAAGTAAATGTTCCAATCTTTCATGAACGCAGAGCACTTGCCTTTAACGAACAAACAAACATCCCTTTAAAAATGGTACGTCCGTACGAAGGCGAAATTCCATCTTATGAAAAATCCCTACACGACGCATTAAATAAAGCAGTACAAGAATTAGAAACAGACAACAGCGAATGGGCAAAAAGAAGCCTAGAAAACCTAGCAATCCTTAAAATAGACTACTTTAAATAACATTACTTTAAAGTGGATTATAGAAGAGCTACTTTTACTCCTAATTTTAAGCAAACAAAAGGCAGGGTATCCCCTGCCCTTAATAAACTCTTTTCGCCCCCATATAATACTGAGACCAATAACTATTATCTAACGAATAAACAGCAATTCCTTTCGAGGTTGTTGCAGAAATAAACTCATTATTTCCTACATAGAAACCTACATGCGATACCTCTCCAGGCCGGTTCACCCCGAAGAATACTAGATCTCCTACTTCTAAATTCAACTTTGCAACAGAAGTGCCCATTGTAAAATAAGCTGCAGAAGTTGTTCTTGGAATATTAATTCCATGTTGCGCAAACATAAAAGAAACAAAACCTGAGCAATCAAAACCCGAAGGAGTAGAACCTCCCCACACATAAGGCACACCTATGTAGTTAAAAGAGTCCTTAACTAACTCCTGTTTTACTTGTGCAGGGCTCTTAGTCGTTCCACTTGTTGTAGAACCACCTGCTGAAACCACAGTCAACCTCTGACCAACATAAATTACATCACTTGCTAAATTATTGGCTGACATAATCGCATTTACCGTAGTATTATACCTTTTAGCAATTGCAGATAATGTATCACCTGATTGAACGACATATGAGGTTGTAGAAGTTGGATTAGTTGTACCTACTTTCAGCTGTTGACCAATATAAATTGTATCCGAGGTAAGATTATTAAGTTGCTTGATTTGTAAAACAGTCATATTGTATCTCTTAGCAATAACAGAAAGGGAATCACCAGCCTGAACTACATAATTCTGAGTTGAGGTTGTAGGTTGTGGTGTGACGGTTGAACCCCTAACTTTCAAGTTTTGTCCGATATAAATTGTATCACTTGTTAAATTGTTTAGTTGTTTTAGTTCATTTACAGTCATATTATAAAGTTTGGCAATTACTGATAAGGAATCACCACTTTTTACAGTATAAGATGATTCTTGGACTGACGAAGGGCTCGAGGAAGATATCTTTAAAGTTTGTCCGATATAAATCATATCACCAGTCAAATTATTAAGTTGCTTCAGATCGTGTACTGTTATTCTGAATTTTTGTCCGATAGCAGATAAAGTATCTCCTTTTTGAACAGTGTAGGTGTTATCTAGTGAGGCTGCTTTTACAGTTGCTTGAGAGTTATCCCCGAGAACAATACTGCTCCCAAGCATAATTGTGGCAACAACAATGGTACCCGAGACTACCTTAACTATTCCTTGTTTAAAATTAGGGACATTCTTTTCAAGATAGCCTTGAACATTGCCATTAAGATGTCTCTTTTTTTGAGGTGGATTGCTTCCCAATTCATTTGAAAACTCAGTAAGGTTAGGGTCGAGTGTTAAGATAATTGTATCGTTACTTTCCATACGATGACCAACAAACATCGAACATCTCTCCTCTTTTTTATCTAGTCTTTTCCTAGGAGATGGTTTTTATGAAAAGCTGAAACGGTTATATATCTTGTAATTAATGGATAATAAGGGGTATTTTCACCACAAAAATAGAGCTAAATCACTTGTGTGGATTTAGCTCATCATGCAAACTTATTTAATAGCTTCGAAAAATCAACTCGGTCACCAATTGTAGTCGGTTCAGGTTTTTCTAAGTATCGCTTATCATTTTCAACCAATTTAAAAATGTTAAAAGTAGTCGTTGCATCATCTAATGCACAGTGATGCTTACCTGTCCCTTCTTTCCCATACTCCTGTACAGCCTTCCAAAGACCAGTTTGATTTTGGTCACCAAAAAATCGTTTATACTCCATTGACAAATCTCGTTGTCTCCCTTTAAAAGGAAAGGCAAGGTTTGCTTTTATGCAGTTTTGGCGTAATACCTTCATATCCATATTACCCCATGTAATGATTGTACTTTCCTGAGCGGGATCAAATTCATTTAACTTCTTAACTAGTTCTTCAAATGTAATACCGTTGTTCACCTGCTCTTGAGTAATGGATAGAAACGTTCGGCATCTCTCTGTGAGGATAGGAAACTTTAATGGTTTAACATATGAAGAAAATGTGCCACGAATTTTTTGCCCTATGACGGCTACTAAACCCACTTCAATTATTTCAGGATAAAAACCATATGGATTAGATCTATTTTCTGGCATTGTAAATTCAAAATCAATGAATAGATATTGGTGCTTATCATCCATTCTACTTCCCCCTTGTTATGACATACCATCTAAAGACTTTCGAACACCATTATTAGACAATTATACCACGAGATGAGCTTCTGTTTATGTCTTTTTTTCAGAATATAATAAAAATATACAAAAAATTCAATCTAGTCTTTGACAAATCACTTTTACTATTTTGAATATTATACTATAATATTTAGGGAAACGAAATAACTAAGACAAGAAGGTGTACACAATTACTACCGCTAAGCGAAACTTACTAATTATGTGGTTTACCAATTTTTTTGTAGCAGCTAGTGCTACAATGATTATGCCTTTTTTATCTTTATTCATTGATACATTAGGTGATTTTTCAGATGATTATGTTCAAAAGTGGTCAGGCTTTGTTTTCGGGGTAACCTTTCTGAGTGCATTCTTTATTTCTCCAATTTGGGGACGTTTCGCCGACAAGCACGGTTATAAAAAAATATTACTAATCACTGGTTCTGGAATTGCGATAAGTATTTTCTTAATGGGCTTTGTACAGTCTGTTGAACAGCTATTTATTCTTCGATTAATAATGGGAATTGTAACAGGCTTTATTCCAACATCATTAGCCTTAATATCAGCTCAAACGCCAAAGGAAACGGCAGGAAAAACTCTCGGTACATTGCAAATGGGGACAGTTTCTGGTGCCTTATTCGGACCACTGCTTGGGGGAATACTTGCTGATGCAGTTGGATTTCAATACACATTTTTACTAACATCCATCGTCATTGCACTGTCCACTTTATTGGTGGGAATCGGGATTAATGAAATAAGAGTATCAAAAGAAAGCAAGGACAAAAAGAGATTGTCCCGTAAAGAGGTACTTCAACTAATCTTTCACAATCCAGTATTATTTACAATTATGATAATCTCTTTACTAGTTCAGGCTGCGAATTTTAGCATCCAACCTCTTTTAGCACTCTATGTTGGAGAACTTAATGGAACGGAGAATCTTGCCTTCCTAGCAGGTCTTGCTTTTTCAGCAACTGGATTTGGAAATTTACTTGCAACAAGACAGTGGGGAAAACTTGGGGACAGAATAGGTCATGAAAAAGTACTAATGATTTTAATCATATTTGCAGCTATTACGTTTATTCCTCAAGGATTAGCTACTTCACTCTGGCAATTAGTTATCTTTCGGTTTTTATTTGGTATTTCTGTTGGCGGATTAATTCCATGTATGACTGCTTATATACGTCAAGTAGCCCCTCTTTCAATTCAAGGAGAAGTAATGGGTTATAATGTTAGCTTTAGATTTCTCGGAAATGTAATTGGTCCTGTTATGGGTGGAATAGTAAGTGGGTATTTTGGGATTTCTTCTGTGTTCTTTGTAACATGTGGAATCTTTGTTTTAAGTGCCCTTATTTTATGGGGAAGTATCAAGCGGCAATCCAATGAAATAGAAAGACATGTAGATGCATAACATAACAGATGGTTATATAGCTATAGCCATCTGTTTTATTTTGTAAGCTATTTTGTTTAGTCTACACCAGGTCTACTATTAACCCTAATATATTCTCTTGGCCTAAAAGGCGTATATAAATTGCCTTCTTTGCCAATTTGTCCATTATTTATAGTTTGTATTCGAACGGTTCCGTCTGGATCTTTTTCATATTTATAATTTCCATAATCACTTTTAGTTTGATCATTCAGCCACCAAGCACCTATAAGTAAAATAAAAAAAATTGATATTGCTACCATTACTTCTTTTTTATACATAGTCAACACCTCAGGTATAGTTTTTAGCAAGAAGTAAAAATCTATACCTAGAAAAAATTTTTTATGAATTTTTTAATAGATTATGACGGGTTTTTACTTATTTAATAACTTCGATTAGTATGGCGTATACTACCAATTACATTGCATGCAAGTTAAATTAGTTTAGTATATAATTTTCCTAGTAAGGTATACATACTAATTCTTGATGTTTACTAAGGATTAGTGAACGTCTAAAAATAAATAGGGGGGTACTACATTGTCATTGTTACATTTAGCCATTTTGTCTCCTTTTTTGCTGGCGGTTTTCATTCCGCTGTTATATAAGCATTTCAGGAAGATTCATACTGGGTGGTTCGTCCTTGTTTTACCGGTCATCTTATTCATTTATCTTTTACAGTTTATAAAAGGTAATGTAGAGGGTAACCCAACAACAAAGACATTATCCTGGATACCATCACTAGGAATCGATTTCACAGTATATGTGGATGGACTAGGGCTGTTATTTGCCCTTTTGATTACAGGAATTGGAGCACTTGTTGTCTTATATTCCATTTATTATTTGTCGAAGGACAAAGAATCCTTACATACGTTTTATGTTTATCTATTAATGTTTATGGGAGCAATGCTTGGGGTTGTCTTATCTGATAATCTAATTGTTCTTTATACTTTCTGGGAGTTAACCAGTTTATCTTCCTTCTTACTTATTGGATATTGGTATCATCGAGAGAAATCAAGATATGGTGCCCAAAAATCAATGCTAATCACTGTGTTTGGCGGTTTATCAATGTTAGCTGGTTTTATTCTTTTAGGTATGATGGCTGATACTTTTAGTATTCGTGAATTAATTGCACAAGCAGATACAATTCCTTCACATCCTTTATTTATTCCAGCATTATTGCTAGTGCTACTTGGAGCTTTTACAAAATCTGCTCAGTTTCCATTTCATATTTGGTTGCCGGATGCTATGGAAGCTCCTACTCCGGTAAGTGCTTATTTACACTCAGCTACAATGGTAAAAGCAGGTATCTACCTTGTAGCAAGATTAAGTCCTGTTTTCGCCGGGTCAGCAGAATGGTTATGGCTCGTTGCTGGATTTGGAATCATCACCCTTTTCTGGGGGTCATTCTCCGCTGTAAAACAAACCGATTTAAAATCAATCCTTGCCTTTTCGACAATTAGTCAGTTAGGGATGATTATGTCAATGCTAGGAATCGGAGCAGCAGCCTTACATTATGACTATCTTGATGACAATATCTATTTAATTGCTACAACTGCAGCAATTTTTCACTTAATCAATCACGCAACTTTCAAGGGTAGTCTATTTATGGTTGTAGGAATTGTTGATCATGAAACAGGAACAAGGGATATCCGTAAATTGGGCGGTTTAATGACATTAATGCCGATAACATTTACATTAGCAATCATTGGTTCGTTCTCAATGGCTGGTTTACCACCTTTTAACGGTTTCCTTAGTAAAGAGATGTTCTTTACTGCGATGCTTCACGCATCCACATTAGATATTTTTAATTTCGAAACTTGGGGAATTCTGTTTCCAATACTGGCTTGGATTGCAAGTATTTTTACGTTCATTTACAGCATGATTTTGGTATTCAAAACCTTTACAGGAAAATACAAACCAGAGGAACTTGATAAGAAACCACATGAAGCTCCAATCGGTATGCTAATATCACCAATTGTTTTAGCTTCATTAGTAATTATTATTGCTTTCTTTCCGAACCTCATTGCACAGAGTTTAATAGAACCGGCAATGGTGTCCATTCACCCTACTCTTCTGGAAATGGGATCGTTCAATACAAAGATCTACTTTTGGCACGGTTGGAACCTTGAGTTATTTATGACTATTGGAGTAGTAGGTATAGGGTCAGCCCTATTTTTAACATTAACAAAGTGGTCTGGCTTGTATGACCTATTTCCAAAGCGCTTAACACTTAATAATTTATATGACCACGGGCTAATATCCATGGAAAGATCAGCAACCAAACTAAATAGTCTTTACATGACAGGCTTTATTAGAAATTACCTAGTTTTTATATTTGGTTTTATGATTTTCGCATTGGGTGGTTCTTTACTGACCAAGAATGCTTTTATTGTAGATTTTACTGCGGCAGCGCCAGTAGGATTATATGAAGTTGTTTTAGCCTTGGTTTTAGTAGCAGGAGTATTAACAATATTATTTTCAAAGTCTCGGTTATCAGCAATTATTGCTCTTGGAGCCGTTGGTTACACGATTGCTTTATTCTTCGTGTTATTTAGGGCACCGGACTTAGCATTAACTCAACTATTAGTAGAAACAGTATCTGTAGCATTATTCTTACTTTGTTTTTACCATTTGCCTGAGTATAAGAAACAACAAAAGCGACTTTCTTTCCGACTTACGAACTTACTTATTTCTTTAGGTGTTGGAACTGTTGTTACTTTAATCGCTTTATCAGCAAATAGCACAAGACTTTTTGACTCGATATCAAGTTATTATGTTGATGCAAGTTACACTGAAGCCGGTGGTAAAAATATGGTAAATGTTATACTTGTAGACTTTAGAGGGTTTGATACCTTATTTGAGATTGTCGTACTTGGTATCGGAGCACTGGGGATCTATTCAATGATAAAACTCCGTCTAACAAGGGGGAGACAAGGATGAAAACAAACGATGTAATTCTTCAAACGATGACGAAGATTCTTGTCTTCATCATTTTTGCATATGCAATCAACCTGTTCTTGGCTGGTCACTATACGGCAGGTGGTGGGTTTATTGGCGGACTGATGGCTGCTGGAGCAATTGTTTTACTGTTATTAGCTTTTGACATGAAGACGGTCCGTAGCATACTCCCATTCAATTTCATCAGCATGACAGCATTAGGATTACTGATTGCAGTTGGAACAGGTGTTGGTGCATTTCTATTTGATGTTCCATTTCTAACACATACATTTGGTTATTTTGATCTACCGATCATCGGGAAAACCGGTCTTGCCACAGCAGTATTATTTGATATTGGTGTTTTCCTGGTGGTTGTAGGAATTGTTATGGTCATCATACAAACAATTGGGGAGGATGAATAATGGAGATAGTAATGTCTTTTATCATCGGCATATTATTTACTGCTGCAACCTACCTCATTTTATCTAAAAGTTTAATACGTATCATTATTGGAACTGGACTTCTAAGCCATGGAGCACATTTGTTACTACTAACAATGGGAGGATTAAAAAGAGGGGCTGCACCGTTACTTGGAGAAAATGCCAGTGCTTATACAGACCCGCTGCCTCAGGCTTTAATTTTGACAGCGATTGTTATTAGCTTTGGTGTTACTGCTTTCTTCTTAGTACTAGCCTATCGCTCTTACCAAGAACTTGGAACAGATAACATGGACAAATTGAGGGGAACTGATCGTAATGAATAATTTAGTAATACTACCACTGCTTATTCCATTATTAGCTGGGATTGCTTTAATATTCCTACATAAGTATATCCTAGCTCAAAAATGGATAAGTGCTCTTTCAGCTGTATTAACTGTTATTGTCTCGGGTTACTTGGTACAATTCGTTTATGATAATGGGATCCAAACCTTAAACTTAGGAAATTGGAAAGCACCGTTTGGAATCGTTTTAGTTGCAGATTTATTCGCTTCTATTCTTGTCTTTACTACTTCCATTGTTTCTTTAGCGTGTATCTTGTATTCCTTCAAATCAATTGGCATTGATAGAGAGCGATTTTACTATTACTCGGTCGTCCAATTTTTGATTGTAGGAATACTTGGTGCATTTTTAACTGGTGATATTTTCAATCTTTTTGTATTCTTTGAAGTTATGCTGATGTCTTCTTATGTATTAATAGTATTAGGTGGCACAAAAATTCAGTTAAGAGAATCAATTAAGTATATTTTAGTTAACATTGTTTCCTCTGCTTTGTTTGTTACAGCTGTCGCTTATCTATATGCGGTTACTGGTACATTAAATATGGCAGATTTATCAGTTCGAATTAATGAGATCGGTAATGAAGGAATAATCACGGTTATTGCCATTTTATTCTTAGTCGTATTTGGAATGAAAGCTGCAATATTCCCTCTATTCTTTTGGTTACCTGGATCTTATCAAGCACCTCCAACGCCAATTACTGCTTTTTTTGGCGCACTTTTAACAAAAGTCGGAGTGTACTCAATTATCCGCGTGTTTACATTGATTTTTAATCAGGATGTTGCATTTACTCATACAATTATAGGAATACTAGCTGGTTTCACTATTATTGTAGGTGTTATCGGTGCTATCGCATATTGGGATGTTAAGAAAATAATCATCTATAATATTATGACGGCTGTCGGAGTCATTTTAGCTGGATTGGCTGCATTCTCTACAACTGCCTTATCTGGAGCTATCTTTTATGTTGTTCATGATATGGTCATAAAGGCTGCACTATTTTTATTAGTAGGAGCCATGATTGTTATTACTGGAACAAATAACTTAAAGGAAATGGGAGGATTAATCAGAAATCATCCTTTACTAGGCTGGATGTTTTTTGTTGCAGCTGTAACTTTAGCCGGAATCCCACCACTAAGTGGATTTGTAGGTAAGCTATTAATTGTAACTGGTGGTTTTGAAAGTGAACACTATTGGCTAGCCGGATTGGTATTATTATCAAGCTTGCTTGTGCTCTACTCAGTTTTTAAGATCTTTTTGAATGGATTCTGGGGAGAAACAAAATTAGCTAAAGAAGAAGAAAAAGGTACAACAAAAGGGTTATTGTACCCATGCGCTCTATTACTTTCAATATCAATTATTCTTGGAGTAGGTGCCGATTGGTTCTATCCTTATATAAGCGAAGCTGCTGAAACACTAATGAACCCTTCAATCTATATTCAAGCTGTGTTAGGGGGATAGTGAAAAATGGCCTTTCAACTATTACTTAATATACTTATTGCGTTTACATGGATGTTTTTAACCAACTCGTATGATTTTGCAGCATTTTTTGCAGGTTACCTCGTAGGTTTATTAATGATTTTTATCCTTCGGCGATTTTTTAATCACCGCTTCTACTTGGCAAATATTTATGCTGTAATTAAGCTAATTTTGTTATTTATAAAAGAACTTATATTATCAAATTTTGAAATTTTAAAGATCGTCTTAAAACCAAAATTTGATGCAAAACCCGGGATTTTTGCTTTACCAATAGAACTTGAAGAAGACTGGGAAATCGCGGTTTTATCAAATTTAATTACCTTAACACCCGGAACACTTGTGATTGACGTGTCAGATGACAAGAAAACCCTTTACATTCATGCTATGGATGTACCGGATGTAAACAGCTCGATTAATACAATAAAAAATACATTTGAAAAAGCAATCAAGGAGGTGAGCCGATAATGGTAGATATTATTTTAAACGTATCTTTACTGCTTTTATCGGTTGCAACTCTTGGGTTCTTATACCGAGTGGTAAAAGGTCCAACGGTACCAGATCGTGTTATTGCATTGGATGCTATCGGAATTAACTTAGTTGGAATTACCGCTATTACTTCTGTCCTTCTAAGAACGGAAGCTTTCTTGGAAGTCATACTCTTAATAGGTATTGTTGCCTTTATTGGAACCGTATCTTTTGCTAAGTTTCTTGAGAAGGGAGTCGTCATAGAACGTGATCGAAACTCTTAAAATTACTTTTGCGGTAATTATCCTTCTAGGATCAGTAATTAGTATTATAACTATGATTGGTTTAATTCGTTTGCCGGATATTTATACTCGTAATCATGCAGCATCAAAAAGTGCAACATTAGGAGTTCTGTTCATTTTGTTCGGTACCTTTTTGTTCTTTTGGCTAGAAAATGGCTATATGAATTCAAGATTAATTTTAGCGATTGTATTCATCTTTTTAACAGCACCAGTAGCTGGACATCTAATTAGTCGTGCAGCATATAATTCTGGGGTTCCTCTATGGGAGAATAGTGTTAGAGATGATTTAAAAGTAAAACAAAAAGTAAAATCATAAATAAAACCGAGGTGACAGACTAGTCATCTCGGTTTTTACGTTATTTTTTAAGTTTTAAAACAGCCATTGTGCATCTTGAAACACATATTAGATTTTCTTCTTCATCCACGATTTTAATGTCCCATACCATTGTTGTCCGACCTTTATGTAATGGAGTTGCAATTGCAGTCACAATCCCGTCCTTCTTCGACTTTATATGATTTGCATTAATCTCAAGTCCAGCACATGCTTCTGTTTCTTGATCCACTAAGTTGTAGGTACCTACACTGGCAACTGTTTCAGCTAGTGCTACTGAAGCACCCCCATGTAGAATTCCAAATGGTTGACGAGTTTTTTCATTTACAGGCATTGTTGCAACCACTCGCTCTGGTGAAAGCTCCTTAAACTCAATTCCAAGTGCTTCAACGAGTGTATTTTCTCGGTTCATCTTAATATCCATATTATCCCCCTTTTCTATCTTTTCTTTTATTGTACATCGTTTCCAGATAATTTCAAATGTTTATACATCATCCTTTATTGAACATCGAAGATAGGGATAAAAACGCATTGTTAAAGGGGGGATTATTACCTCCTTTAATCAATATTAACTTTCATTAACTTATCATCATCTTCTTGTGGGCTTCCCCTACCGTCTTTATTATTTGTCAAAGCATATAAAGTGTTATCATGAATAAGGATATCCCTCATTCTACCTGATTGATTATATTCAATGCTTATCTCCATAGTATCTAAATCGAAACTTCGAACACTTTGTCCTCTTAAAGTAGCTACATAAAGTTTTCCATTATAATAGTCAACCCCAGATGGTGCCCACGTATCTTTGCCCGATTGGAAAAGTGGCGTTTCTAAACCAGGTGATTTTTCATTACCCTCAATAATTGGCCAGCCATAGTTTCGTCCAGGTCGTACCAAATTAATTTCATCATGAGCACTTTGTCCATGTTCTGTTGCATATAGATTATTTTCACCATCCCAAGTGAGTCCTTGCGGGTTTCTGTGACCATAAGAATAGATATAGGAATTATCAAATGGGTTATTACTCGGAATAGAACCATCTCTCTCCATCCGCAAAATTTTACCAGAAAGATTAACCAAGTTCTGTGCATTGTCTGGAACACCAGCATCACCAGTTGTGATATAAAGATATCCATCAGGGCCAAACTTAAGTCTACCTCCATTATGTATTCGTCCACCTGGTATATTTTCGAGTACAGATCTTTGCTCAACCCATACATCCCCTGCTCTTTCAATTAATACTACACGATTTAGTATTTCATTATTTTCTTCATATGTATGATATATGTAAGCTTCCTTACTAGTTTCAAAATCAGGTGTTAATGTAAATCCTAATAAACCTCCTTCTCCTATATGATAAATCTTTTTATTCAAACTCAGCTCCTGTGGTATTATTTGCTTCGTTTCTTCATCAACCTTTAAAAGGGTTCCCTTTCGCTCAGTTATAAATAAAGATCTCCCTACCTTTGAAATGGACCACGGAATATCTAGTTGTATAGAAATAATCTCAGGCTGATCTTTGAATACTTCAATTGTTTCATTTTGTATACGGTCACCGGCACACCCGACACAGATTACTAAACAAAAAATGATTAACCAATTTACTTTCATACCTGCTACATCCCTTCATTTTACTAACTAAAAAATATCCTACATTTCAAAACAATAAGACAGTATTATCTACTGTCTTATTGTTTTCCTAAGTTAATGAAAAGTAAACTGAACCTCTACTCTTGCTTGAAATTCAATCTCTCTTACTTGAATAGGAGTCGCTGTCCCCATACTTGCAGCTACCTCCTGTACACCATACTCTCTTGGGATGAAATTTGTACTAATTTCCTCTACACGTAATGGTTGTTGACTTAAAGTCACACCAAGGGTATTTGCTATAGTAGTGGCTTTAATAACTGCATTCTGCAAAGCTTTCTGTAAAGCTTCCATCTGGTAGGCTTGTTCATTCTCGACCATAAAGATTGGATTTTCAGCAATATTGGCACCTTCATTAAAAGCAATATCGTAGATCACTCCTGCCTTTTGCACATCATCTAGCCTCACAGAGAGGAGATGTCTCACTTCATAGCCTTGTAGTATTTTTTCATTGTTTGTGTATTGATATTGTGGACTAACAGAGAATGATACTGTTTCAATTTGATTTTTTTGAACCCCAGCATTCACGATAGCTTCAATAATATCATTTATTATCTTTGCATTTTCGTCTTGTGCATTTTGAACGTCCATACCTTCCGTTAACACACCAAATCTTACACTAACAATATCAGGCCTTACCTTGAGTTGTCCAATCCCTTCCACTTCTATGATTGGGCTTTTATAGTGATTTGCAGACCTATGTTGGACTAATCCATTTTGATAAGAAAAATAAGAATTTGGATACATTCATTTATCCTTCCTTCACATTTGAGGTAGTTACTATATCAATGTATGCTAGCTTTACATAATTATTGAAAATTACCTATTGAATAGAATAGACATCTGAAAGTACACTTAAGTAAACCGTAAACACAGGAGGCCCTATGAAAAAAGTAGCAATAATTACTGGAGCGTCAAGTGGCTTTGGATTTCTATCAACGATTGAGCTAGCAAAAGAACAATTTCAAGTGATTGCTACCATGCGTGACCTTTCGAAAAAAGAGCGCTTATTAACGGTCTTAACACAATTAGGTTTGCAGGAATCTGTAAAGTTTCAAAGCTTAGATGTTACAAGTGAACAATCCTTACAGGAATTCACAACATTCTTACCAACTTTAGGACAAATAGATGTATTGGTGAATAACGCAGGATTTGCATTAGGAGGCTTTGCTGAAGAAGTAAGCATACATGAGTATAAGAAACAGTTTGATACTAATTTTTTTGGATTGATTGCAGTTACACAAGCTGTGTTGCCTTTTATGAGAAAACAAAGAGTAGGTAAAATTATTAACATTAGTAGTATAAGTGGGCACATTGGATTTCCAGGCCTTTCTCCCTATGTATCTTCCAAATTTGCACTAGAAGGTTATAGTGAGTCCCTTCGACTAGAGGTGAAACCTTTCGGAATAGAAGTAGCTCTTATTGAACCAGGCTCATACAAAACGAATATATGGAGTTCTGGTAAACAAATAGCAAAAAATTCACTGGATCCCCATTCGCCATACAGACCAATGATGATAAAGATCGAGGATCAACTTGAATTAGGGCAGAATCAATATGGTGACCCACAGGAGGTTGCAGAGCTAGTTAAAAACATCGCATGTAAAAAACCAGGTGAAACAAAGCTTAGGTATCCCATTGGAAAAGGAGTACGAGTAGGATTACTTTTAAAAAAGTTGCTACCTTGGAAGCTATGGGAGAGGGTTGTTATGAAAAAATTAACCTAAAACAGTAAAATGATTAGATGTGTCAATTTACTTGGTTCAGGCACCTAAGTGGGTATTTGTACATATAATGGTATGGAGTTTTGCTAGGGAGGGACAAAGTTTGTACAATTACCCATATCATAACGTTAGTCAGATGCATGTGTTTCCTACACCAAATTATCCAATGATTCAGTCCACGTATCCACAAGGAATACCATCTTTTCATCCTAATTATCATTGGTATTCATATCCTACTTATAGACAATATCCAGACGTGGATCCGACACTTTTTAATGAATCAGCCATTGAAATGCAAAAGCTTATGAATGATGCGAGTATTGTCTTAAAACGCATCGCAGAATCAAAGGATTTTGCTAAGAAAGTAATGTCGGCTGCACAAGAGTCACATCTACAAGAAGTTGATCGACTAATACAATCAACCGGAATTAAGTCTAAGGTCGAAACCTCTTTTAATCCTGACGGTATAAATATGACCTTTAAGTCGAAAGTCGGTCAAACAGATTGCTGTAAGCTAACCGTTGCACTTCTTTGGAGGGGGTAACAAGCATACTTAAAAACCACCAGAGTTAAAAAGTACTTTGGTGGATTTTTCATGTAACATTATAGAACTATATTCGACTAATAGGTAAAAGCCCATTGAGAGGTACGATATATGAGAAAGATTATAGCCTTACTTTGTTTATTATTCGTTTTACCTGTATCCACTTATGCCGCCCCACCTCCAAATGAGGTAGAAGAAAAAAAACAGAAATCTACATTAATAGTCACCGCTGAAGTCATCGATGATTTACTACTAGAGGATATTAGTACCTCAAAATCTCACCCATCACAAACAAGAGAAATGGTCCTTTTAGTACATGAAATCTTAAAACAACCAGAAGATTTAAATCTTCATACCAATCATAAGTTGAATGTACAGTACCATTACATACCATCCTGGAATATAAATCAGTACGTAGGTCCATCGAGAGTAGATATTACAAAAGGAGACATCATTAAGATTTGGCTAGTTAAAGGTGAAAATAGTCAATGGAGGCCAACTTTATCCGGGAGTACAATTGAGCATATTCGCTATGTTGACAAGCGAAATGAACCAATTTCTGAGCCTAGTTTACATGAGTTTATTCGGACTACTTCCACTTTATGGACAAAACATCAATCTATGATTGTATTAGCAGGTATAATCATTCTCAATATATTGATTGTTATAGGTGGTTTGAAATTACGTTCAAAACAATCTAAAATGCAATGAATTCACTCATTGCATCTTAGATTGTTTTATTTTTTTCGAGGGATTAGTCTTGGTTTTTTATGTTGCTGTCTAATTTCAGGATTTGTTACATAGGTAGATGCAGTTAAATTATTATTCATAGCACCTTCTTCATTTAACCTTTCATCACGTGCCATTATGTTCACCGTCCTGTATATTGTTCATCCTGACTAGCATTTTCGCTTAGGTAGTGATTTTCTCCTGTAGCGAAATTGACATTTCGTAAGTCTAGCTCAGGATCTAAACCATGGTTTAATGAATTATTTTTAGTGTTTTCTTCTTTTAGATCATTTATGACCTTATCATACATTTCCTTTTTACCTCCTTGCTATTCATATCATATCAATCTTCATATCATTTCATTCTCTTGAATTAATGGAAGAGCAGTTATGTATTTTCCATAGTATTGATAATTTAAAAAGGGATGATTCATTAAAATCATCCCGGGTGCCTAATAAATTAATTTAATTCCGCTCATTAAAATTATTACACTTATTATTGTCCTTAAAGGTTTGACAGGAACTTTTGCTGAAAGAGTACTTCCTAAGATTACCCCTGGTATGGAACCTACTAACAAATTTAGTACAAGCATAAAATTAACATTTCCAAGGCCCATATGAATAATTCCACTTACAGTAACTAAAATAAAAGCATGTGCAATATCCGTTCCTACAAGTTCTGACGCTTTTAAATTATATAAGTATAGCATTGCTAAGGCAAAGAGCGATCCTGAACCAACAGAAGTTAACCCAACTATAAAACCTAAAACGCCCCCAACTATAATGGTAATTGTAACTTTTTGATCCAATGGTTTTTCAATATAAGTATTCTGTTTAAAGTGATGTCCAAACAGGGTTTTTATAATTGTAGCGATTGCAACAATGATTAACACATAGCCTAAAGCCGTTTTAATAATCTCACCTTGTAGATATTGTGTATTTCCGTATATTTGCAAAAAAAGCAGTGCAATAAGTGCACTAGGTATACTTCCTATTGCTAAATATTTCACCAACTGTAGGTTTATTGTCTTTTGTCGATAGTGCTGGATTGATCCAAACAACTTTGTAATAGAGTTATAAACAAAATCAGTACCAACCGCAACCACAGGATTAATTCCCAGTAAGATTAAAAAAGGTGTCAAAAGCGCAGCACCACCTACACCTGTTAAACCTACTAAAAAACCTACAACAAGGCCCATAATTAATATTCCTATACTCAATTGCCTAACACCTCTCCAACTTCCCAGATATGGGCATTATATTGTTGCAATTGAGTTTATGACACTAAATCAGATGCCCATTTGCTTTTACTTTTTTAACAATTTAGAATGTCAACTTCACCTCTGTGCCTTTTCCTTCCTGGCTTTTAATCACTATTCTTCCAGAATGAGCTTCTACAATCCATCTTGCAATGGATAATCCGAGTCCTGCACCATTTCCAGAACGAGACTTATCTCCCCTATAAAAACGATCAAATATATAAGGTAAATCATCATCCTTTATCCCCATACCACTGTCTTTCACAATAATTACTACTTGACGACCATTTTCTTGTGCCGTTAGTGATACAACTCCTTTTTCAGGAGTATATTTTAAAGCATTATCCAGAATGATATAAAGTAATTGCTTTATTCTCTCTTCATCTCCAGCCATCTTTAGCTCATTATCTATAGTGGCCTCAAAAGATACACCTTTAATTTCACATAAAACACTAAACTGCTCAATAACAGTTTGAATGACCTTATCAAGCTGTAGCTCTACCTTTTGCAACTGCAGCTGATTTGTATCTGACCTTGCAAGCGTTAATAAATGATCGACTAGCTTATTTAATCTTTTTGTTTCTTT
The DNA here is from genome assembly GCF_017873715.1 of Cytobacillus luteolus. Taxonomy (NCBI): domain Bacteria; kingdom Bacillati; phylum Bacillota; class Bacilli; order Caryophanales; family Bacillaceae; genus Litchfieldia; species Litchfieldia luteola. The sequence goes on along the minus strand of NZ_JAGGKM010000008.1, from coordinate 67,736 downwards.
TAGCACATTTGCAATTGTCTTACTTTCACTTTCAATTGTTTGGTGTGGTTGATGTAGTAAAAGTTCTGTATTTGCTTGGATAGCCGCCAAAGGTGTACGTAATTCATGCGATGCATCTGCAACAAATTGTTGCTGTTTATCCCATGATACCTGAATTGGCTTAAGTGCTCTCTGTGCTAAATAAAAAGCTGTGATAATAGCAACAATCATCCCTACCCCAATACCAACTAGAATGATGATTCTAAGGTCCTTCAGCATGCCTATTTCTTGATCAATGTTACGAATGGCTTGTAAAATTTTTCGTTCTTCTCCATTTTCATATCTTTCAACAAAATTAATGATTCTAAATGAGCTATTTTGAATTTCAACCGTTTCTCCTTTAGAACTAGAAAGTGTAGATGAGAGAAAAAGCAATTCATCGTTTTTAAAAACGGTTAAGGGATACTGAAAAGCGATATTTCGATTCCCATCCCATAGTAAGTAAAGCGTTGGAGTTTGTGCTATCTTAGTTAAATTTGAACGATTATTATAATTTTGATTTATATATACCAGCCTTCTCTCGTCCAATAAATACGGTTTAGCCTCCGTAACCATTTTTGAATCAATTTGAGAATAAATGCGCTGTTCTGTAAAGAGGTATAACGCGCTACTAAACAAGATTAAAATAACAAACAAAATACTCGCATTTGTAAACGCTAATCTGTGTCTAGTCTTCCTAAACATCCTACTCATTTCCTTTCATCATATAACCTACACCGCGAATCGTTTCAATATATCCCTGACAATTATAATTTGCTAGTTTCTTTCGTAAATGGTGTACATAAACATCGATTACACTAGGTGCTGAATCTGACTCGAACCCCCAGATGCTATCAAATATCTGATCTTTTGTTAGTATTCGTTTGGGGTTCCTTAAAAAGAGCTCCAACAAATCATACTCTTTCCCTGCCAATTTCAAAGGTTGTTCATTTACATACCCATCGTGAACATCACTTCGAATGCTTATAGGACCATACTTTAGAAGTCCCTCTGATTGCATTCCAGCTTTCCTACGAATCAATGCACGAACACGAGCCAATAATTCAGAAATGGCAAACGGCTTTGTCAGATAATCATCTGCGCCAGAATCGAGCCCTCTTACTCTATCTTCTATAGCATCCTTAGCCGTTAACAGCAAAATAGGGGTATCAAATCCCCGTTTTCTAATGTGTTTAACAATTGTTAATCCGTCTGCTCCTGGTAACATAATATCAAGGATGATAAGGTCATACACAGCATTTGAGGCGTAGAGCAATCCCTCATCACCTGTGCTGCATGCATCTATTTGATATGAGTCATTTCTAAGCGCTGTACAAATGACCTCAAGCATCGAATTGTCATCTTCAACTATAAGTATCCTCATATAAATTCACACCAATCAACTATTTTAACTTCATTATAATTCATTTGTCTTAAAATTTTATTAAAGAAGTCCGGACAAAAATCAAGAAGTTGAGTGTTTTATCCTTATTAGTAAACGCTCATGTAAAGAATGTTGTTTTTCAATTTAACATGGACCGTTCCTTTCCGCTACAGTCACTTGCTTTCCCCGGGGAGTAAGTCGAGCCTCCTCGACGTCCGTCTGCGGGGTCTCGACCTTTCCTCTACTTCCCGCAGGAGTCAAGTGACTTCCGCTCCAATCCACTATTAATCTATATAAATTTAATAACGATGCATTTTTTTAGAAAAGAACCTAATAAAAAGATAAAGCCAGCTGCTTATACCCAAAGACAGTTGGCTTTTACAAGTATTTTATAGGTAGGTCATTTAAATTTAAAACTGCTTCGTAGATTCTGAAATGATACATAAATTCATCGAAAAGAAGAGTTTTCTCACTATCAAAATTATATAGTTCTAGAAAGTTCTCAAGCATTTCAATCTCTATTTTATCAATCGCTCCTGAGAGGTATAGTGGATATTTAAGTTTTTCGTATAGATGACCATTACCATAACAATTAAAAACATCCTCTATTTCATTTTGTAACATATAAGCCACTCTTTTCTGCTCTATTTTCTACTAGTATTGAGATTTTAAAGGAATTCTAAACCTCATTTACCTTTCTATAAATTCCTTGCAATTGGGTAGCATAAGGATAAACAATCATTGGAGGAATAAAATAGTTATGACTAACGATAGCAGAACGACTTTTTGTCGAACCGAATATGATGTTTTGAAGAGAGTAATTCTATGTGAGCCAAAATATATGACAATACGTGATGTTATAAATGAAACACAAAGGCATTTTGAAAAAGAAGGCATACATATTGAAAAGGCAATGCAACAGCACAAGGAGTTAGTAAAAACTTTAGAGAGCAACGGTATTGAAGTTGTTCTATTACCTGCAGACGAAAAATTTCATGAACAAGTTTTTACTCGAGATATTGGATTTACTTTAGGAAAAACCACTTATGTTGCTGAAATGGCAGCTGATGCACGAGTAGGAGAAGAAAATGTTTTAAAAAAGTGGCTTGAAGATAATGAAATTTCCTATTATAACTTGATTGGAGATCATATTGAGGGTGGGGATGTCATTATCGATCGGGACACTGTTTTTATAGGGTTAAGTGATCGTACTGACATGAAAGCAATTGAGCATATGCAAAGTTTAATGTGTGACTTCGAAGTAGTTGCCATTCCTTTTACTGAAAAATTTTTACACTTAGATTGTGTTTTTAATATTATTTCTCCTGACCTTGCACTCTTTTACCCTGAGGCATTTACCGAAAAAGAGAAGAATATTCTTTCTTCACGATATGAATTAATCGAAGTGAGTAAGGAGGAACAATTTACGTTAGGCACAAATATTTTATCTATAGGAAATAAAAGGATACTAAGTTTACCGGTAAATAAAGGGGTAAATGAACAACTTCGAAGTAGAGGTTTTGAGGTAATTGAAGTAGATATAACTGAAATTATTAAATCTGGTGGATCATTCCGATGCTGCACAATGCCGATTTTACGTGAAGCGTGAAAAACTATCAGAAGCCCCTTAACTAGAGGCTTCTGATTTTAATTCAATCATTTTATCTAAGTGATAGTTCAGTTTTAATTCTAGTTTCTTTTTTAAAGTCGGGTCAAGACATGATTCGAATAAGGCATTAAAATACCTCGCTCTAACAAAGTGCCATCTTAATACAATTTTAGTTAGCATTAGGGTGTCCTCCTTTGTTACGACAGACTTTTTAGACTTATTCGTTTTCTTCTGTAAATATATGACCGTAGCTTACGTACTATTATCATTTTAATTTAATCCCAGCTGAACCTCTGCTCTTTAAAGGGATCTCCGAACATGTGGTACCCATTTCTTTCCCAAAATCCGGGCTTATTTTTATCTGTAAACTCAATGGCGCGGATCCACTTGGCACTTTTCCAAAAATATAAATGTGGAATTACCATTCGAACAGGATAGCCATGCTCCGGAGTTAATGGTTTATCATTATGAGAATGTGCTAGCATGCTTGTTTCCTTCAAAAAATCTTCAATAGGTAGATTTGTTGTCCAGCCTTCTTCTGCATGTAAAATGACAAACTTCGCTTCTGGCTTAATTTGAATTCCCCTTACTAGATCCTTAACGAATACACCGTTCCATGTGTTATCAAGCTTAGACCAACCTGTTACACAGTGAATATCATTTAAAGAATTAGCTTGTGGTAGCTTGTAAAAATCATCATAACTTAGTACCTTCTCCTCTCCTTCGATTAGCCCAAACAAGGTTAGACTCCATTCTTCATGAAGATTCCTATAGTAAGGAACATTGCCATGATGCAACACAGGAAAAGACGTTGTTACATGCTGGTTTGGAGGAATTCTTTCATTTTTATTTTCAACTTTTTTTCCAAAGTACAAAGGTATCCCTCCTTTTTTACTATTGTCACCATATTTCGATAAGTTTAATTTGTCAACCATTCACGATTTGGTTAACTAAATGTAAAAATAAGTTGACATAAATGCAACTTTTCCGATACTATTTTGTTAACATCATATTTTAGGAGGTTTACATAATTTATGTCATCTATTACAAACTCTAAATTCCGTGCTATTGATATTACGTATGTCGGAATGTTCGCTGCTCTAATGGCAATTGGCGCTAACATTACTTCATGGGCACCCTTTTTACAAGTTGCCAATGTCCCTTTATCTATGGGTCCCTTTTTTGCTATTTTAGCAGGATTACTATTAGGTAGTAGACTTGGTGCTATCTCTATGACTGTTTATATGTTAATTGGGATCGCAGGTGCTCCAGTATTCGCTCAGTTTAGTTCAGGAATCAGTGTTATCATCGGAAATACAGGTGGATTTATTTTATCTTATATTGCTGCTGCTTATCTTGCAGGAAAGATTGTTGAATCAAAAGAAAAACCAAATCTATCGGTTTTTATAACTGCATCTCTTGCTGGTATTGCAGCTATTTATTTTATAGGTACTAACTACATGTACCTTGCTTTAAATGTCTGGATGGATGTTGAAATGGGCTATGGTACTGCTTGGGTAGTTATGACATGGTTTGCCGTTAAAGACATAGTCTTTACAATTCTTGCTGCCATGATCGCTCCACGAATTTACTATGCATTAAAAAGAAATTCAGGTGTGAATACGATTACGACGAAAGCTTCATAACTTGAAAAGGCTGGTATTTTATTACCAGCCTTTTCTTATTCATTTGAAGGAAGATGGTATCTTCTATCCTTAGTCGTCCCAGTATAGGATAGATTTAAGGTAGCAAGCATCTTTTTAACGATTGATGCTGAGTGAATGAGTAAGAACTCTCTCATCTCAGTATTGGTAATAGTAGGCTTAACTAGAAGGGCATAGTCACTTAATGAAGCTAGGTATGCGTCCTTAGAAATTGTGGTGCACTGTGGACATAAAAAGCTCCCCCTTACTCTAGCCATTGGAATTGTATCACAGCTCGGGCAGTGAACACCTTTTACTAGATCATTAGGATTAATTTGGTATGTTTTTAATATATCCGGATTTAAAGGGGTATCTAGCTTTAAGAGGAGATTTGAAAGCTTTCTAATTTCTTTTCTAGATAATAAATCATTGTTGAATTGTGTACTTAGTTCTTTTATTCTCTCAAACAGGATAGTGCTTCTGATGATTTTCTTTTGGTAATATGTATTTCGGGGAACGATTCTTATTAGTGAATTTGGATTTGTGACTACTACGTGAGTCTTTATTGGAATCGTTGTTATTTTATTTAACTCTAGCCAGGAACCAAGTTGAAAACGCTGCAATTTAACTTGCTGTACCGGATCTGGATAGACGTTAATACTATCGTTAAAAGTTCGAATAAGTTGTTTGTTTAAGTGGTCGAATTCCAATATTCCAGAGATATTTTTTGATTCAAGGATGAGGATGAATTTAGGAGAAATTAAAAGAGTATCGATTTGGAAGTAATTATCGTTGAACTTCAATCTGATGTTATGAAATATTAAGTAATCTTTTTCAGGTAAAAATCCTAAAGGGTAATCCAGAGATAGCTCCCCCCTAAAACCCGCCGATTTAATTGCATAGTCTTTCTCAACTAATTGCCTTTTTGGATGACTTTTAGATAATCTTCGTAACAGAGCCTCCAATTTCAATAATTCTATTGACTTTTTCCAAGTTTTTATTATCAATATATCACTCTCCTTCATTACATAAAGTAAAATACGCCTAAAAACTGGGTTTCCCTGCTTATATTAAGTGGCTTTTTTGTGAACTTTTAAACTGAGTAACTCTCTAGAAATGAAATCGGGCCAAACTGAAGCGGAATCGGGCGGAATACTGTGATAATCAGGCCAAAACTTAACAAAATCGGGCCATATACCACTATAATCGGGCCAAACCCAAATCCACTAAAATAAAAGACTAATCACCACCCTCTCGGTAGCAATTAGTCTATATTATCAATTATAAAACCATACTAGCAATCCACCCAAACACAATGAGTGGAACATTGAAATGTAAGAAAGTCGGAACACATGTGTCCCAAATGTGGTTATGTGCACCATCTGCATTTAACCCAGCAGTTGGTCCAAGCGTACTGTCTGATGCCGGTGAGCCCGCATCCCCTAGTGCTGCTGCAGTACCAACTAATGCAATCGTGGCCATTGGGCTGAACCCTAATTGAATGCTTAAGGGAACAAAGATTGTTGCAATAATAGGAATCGTTGAGAACGATGAACCAATACCCATTGTGATTAATAAGCCAACTAGTAACATAAGAAGTGCTGCTAGGGATTGATTTCCTCCAATAATAGCCGCAGACTGCTCTACTAGACGATCTACATCTCCAGTTTCTTTCAATACATCTGCAAAGCCTGATGCAGCTAGCATCACAAAGCCGATAAAGGCCATCATCTTCATACCATCTGTTAGCAGAGTATCAGCTTCACGCCATTTCATTGAACCACTTACATAGATAACAACAATTCCTGCTAATGCACCAAATATCATTGAATCTACTTGAAGTTGTACAACCAGTGCTACAACAATTGAAATAACTGCAAAAAGTAAACTTTTAGTCGAAAAAGTTACCGGAATATTTTCAGTGCCACCCGCGATTTCTACAGTCTGGTAGTTTCTTGGTTTTCGATAAGAGAAAAACACTGCCCATAAAAGTCCTACTAACATTCCTAAAACGGGAATTAACATGGCAATAGGAATGTCACTAACACTTACTTCTAGCCCACTATCCATCATATTTGTTTGAAGAATATCATGAAAGATTTTTCCAAAACCAACAGGTAGTAATATATAAGGAGCTGTTAGTCCAAAAGTAATTACGGTTGCTATTAATCTTCGGTCAAACCTTAGTTCATTTAACACCTTCAATAAAGGAGGAATCAAAATTGGGATAAATGCGATATGAATAGGTATTACATTTTGCGAAAAAATAGAAATTACTAGAATAATAAGGACCACAAGAACTTTTGAATAAGACTTCTTCTTAGATTCACCATTTTTACCAACGATTTTTAGTGCCATTTGCACCATGGCGTCTGGTAAACCAGTCTTAGATAAAGCTACTGCAAAACCGCCCAATAGAGCATAACTTAACGCAACTACAGCACTACTTCCAAGACCATTACTAAATGTCGAAATGGTAGCTTCTAGGCTCATACCCCCTGTAAGACCTCCAATTAGTGCACCGGTTACCAGGGCAAAAACAACATTTACACGCAGTAAGCTTAAAACTAACATAACAGCTACCGCAATAAGTACAGCATTCATAATAAAGACCTCCAAAATTTCAACACTTTAGTATATTAGAGAGTTAGAGAATTAAATCACTAAAATAAACTATCATATTCCTAAATACCCGTCAATGGAAAAAAACAACAAAAAAGACCTACCCGCATAGAAGCGGATAAGTCCTTTTTCATGTAATCTATTTTTCTGTAGTAAACCTCTCAACAAACGTTGCAAGTGTTCGAACCATTACCCCAGTTGCGCCTGCAGGACCAAGGTCGTATGCAGCATTAGTAGTAGCTGTACCGGCAATATCTAAATGTACCCAAGGTGTATCTTCTGCAAATTCACCAATGAAAGTACCTGCGAAGATTGCATGTCCGTCACGACCAGGTGAGTTATTTAAGTCTGCCACTGGACTCTTACGAACACGTTCTTTATGTTTTTCAGTAATTGGTAAGCGCCAAATCGGCTCACCAACCTCATTTGATGCTTCAAGCACTTGTTCAAATAATTCCTCGTTATTCGTCATTGCCCCAGTGATGTCATTACCAAGTGCAACAATTACCCCACCAGTTAGAGTCGCAACATCCACTAAATAGCCCGCTCCATGATGTTTTGCATAAGTTACTGCATCAGCTAATGCAAGACGACCTTCTGCATCTGTATTTAAAATTTCGATTGTTTTCCCACTCATCGCTGTAATGACATCATCCGGTTTAAACGCACTACCACTAATCATATTATCGGTAGCTGGAATAACTGCAACTACGTTTTGCTCGGGCTTTAACTCACCGATTACTTCCATTGCGCCTAATACTGCAGCTGCCCCACCCATATCAGATTTCATACCAACAATTCCATCTTTAGGTTTAATAGAATAGCCACCCGTATCAAATGTGATCCCTTTTCCTACAAGACCAATCACATCTTCCCAATTCTCTTTTCCTTGGTATTTCAACACAATCATCTTAGGCGGTTCAACAGAGCCTTTGTTAACAGCTAATAGTGCGCCCATACCTAACTTTTCCATTTCTTCTTTTTCAAGTATTTCAACTTCAAACTGATATTTTTCTCCCAGCTCTTTTGCATAATTAGCCATATCAGTTGCCGTAAGCATATTGCCAGGAAGATTTACCAAAGTGCGAGCTGAGTTTGTTCCTTTAGCGTAAGCATAACCAACTGTTAACCCTGCCTCGATTTCTTCTGAATCGGCATCACTATAAATAACAACGTCTCTAATGTCTTTCTCAGGTTCATTCGACTTTTGCTTATAATCAGCAAATCGATAGGTTGCAAGTGAGACTGCCTCACCGATTGCATGGGCCGCTTCAGTGTGGTCGATAGCTTCTGTAGTAAATGAGTCTAGAGCAATGGTGACTTCTTCAATCTTTGCTCCCCTTAGTGTCTTAAATAATTTTCCATATGTATCACGTAAAACTTCAAAAGATAACTTATCTTCTTTACCTAAACCTACAAAATAAATGCGTTTAGCCGAAAGTCTACCTAAAGTATGTAATTTTGTGATTGATTTTTTCTTAGCTGAAATGTCCCCATCTTTCAGTAAAGTTGTTAGTTGCCCTTCTAGTACGGAGTCAACCTCAGCAGCCAACCCTTCTAACTTATTCGTTTTTTCAAATAAGCCAATGACAAGTGTTTCCTGAACCTTTGATAATTCTAATGCTTGTTTAACAGTAAACATTTAATATCCCACCTCCGAATATAATCCGCTTTACAATTTAACAATAACGGTAAGATTACTACAAGTGGTAGTAAGTCTTTGTACTCTCTATTATAAGAGAAATGCTAGAATATTTCGAGCTTCTAACTATCATCTTTCATAAATAAAATTAAGGCTGGCAGTTTTGGTAATGTTTCTACCTCTTCAAACGGAACTCGATCGATATGTTGTGGTATAATAGAAAGGCATCTTTCAATGAAGCTGTTTACTTCTTCTAAATCTAGTCCCCAATGAAAAGGACGATATTTTTGGATGTAAAGATGACCAGCATTCATCATTAACCGGGCACCTTTCACATTTCCATATTCATAGTGGTATATAGCTACAGACATTTGCAGGAGACCCTTAAGAAAGAGATTGCTTTTCTCTGTTAACCACATTTCTTCAAGAAGATCGTGGCAGGTGTAGTAATCACCTTCGTTAAAATGAATAAAGAACTGATAATACTCCATTGGGTAATCGTTCAACATGGTCACCCCATTTTATTAATAATTACACTTATAATCTTACACTATTGTGATTGAAAGGAAGTACAGTATGGACTTATTCACCAATTTCCCGTTATGGGCTGCACTTGCAGCCATTGGTTTTGCACAATTTGTAAAGGTTCCAATTCAATTTATTGCATCAAGAAAAGTGGATTGGTCACTCATAACAAGTACTGGCGGTATGCCTAGCTCTCACTCAGCTGCAGTAACTGCACTTACCACTGGAATTGGAATTGAAGAAGGGGTCGGATCCCCTCTTTTCGCGGTCTCTGCAGTATTCGCGATTATCGTTATGTTTGATGCAACAGGAGTTCGTCGCCATGCTGGAGAACAAGCTACCGTCTTAAATCGACTTGTCATTGATTTTAATAGGTTTGTAGAGGAAGCAAAAATGTGGCCAAAGATGGATGAAACCGAAAAGAGAAAAGAGCTTAAAGAGTTATTAGGACATCAGCCAATTGAAGTATTCTTCGGTGGCCTTTCTGGAATCTTACTAACACTTCTATTACATTATTTACTTGTCATAATGTAGGAGGAATTTATATGAGAATTATCTCAATTTGTCCTAGCAATACTGAACTACTGCACTACTTAGGGTTAACAGATCAACTTATTGCTGTAGATGACTTTTCTGATTGGCCTGAGTCTGTTCAAAGCTTACCACGGCTTGGCCCAGACCTTTCAATAAATATGGATAAAGTTGAGCAATTAAAACCTGATTTAGTTTTAGCATCTTTAAGTGTACCTGGTATGGAAAAAAATGTGGATGAGCTTCAAAAAAGAGGGATTTCACATATAGTCCTTAATCCTAATTCTCTTGAAGAAATTGCTCAAGATCTTATTACGGTTGGGAAATATACAAATCGAACTAAAAAGGCAGCACAAGTAGTAAATAAGTATAATCAATTCATAACAGAATATACTCATATATCAAAAGGCATTTTTAATAGGCCAACTCTTTATTGGGAGTGGTGGCCCAAACCTGTATTTACACCAGGAAAGCTTAATTGGCTAACTTATATTAGTGACCTTGCTGGGGCTAGTAATTTGTTTGAAGATGTTGAACTTGCAAGCGTTCAGACAGACTGGGAAGATGTTCTAAATCGAAAACCAAATCATATTTGCCTAGCATGGGTTGGTGTTCGACAAGATAAAGTAAATCCAAGTCTTGTTGAAAAAAGACCGGATTGGGTCAATCTTGAGGCAGTAAAAAATAATAACATACACATTTTAGAAGAGGCCCTTTACTGTCGGCCATCTCCTAGACTATTGCTAGGTTTGAAAAAGGTAGCATCCCTTATTCACCCTGAACACTTTCCCATTAACGATGGGCTTGATCCACTACTATAAAAGGGAGATCTCTATTTACATAGAGGCCTCCCTTTTCAACTATTTAACTATGAACTTTTTTGATTAATATATTGCTGACGAAATACCTGCATAGTCTCATCTTCATTTAGACTAGCTAATTCTTCTTCAGTTAACTTCCCTTTACCCATTTTAACAACGTAAACTTCGACCTTCTTTTTACCCCACTGCTCATAAACATCAGCTACTGTTTCATAGTACAAATCTATTTTATTTCCTTTAATTGCTCCACCTTTATCTGCTACTACCCCATATCCATATCCTGGTATGAACAGTATTGTACCTAGTGGAAATACTCTTAAATCTGCAGCTACAGTCGAATATAAATCACGCTTAACTTTCACACCAGAATATGTTATTCCATATTGAGGGTGACTTTCTGTTTTTCCAGTTGATTCTACACCAGCTGTATACCCAGTTGCAACAACAGTATGGCTTGGATATCTTGTCCAATCAATTGCATCTTCAAGCTTTAATGAGCTTTTTACCTCTTCACTCGATGAGATCGAGTAAGAGACTGGAGCTGACCTTCTTATAAATTTATGAAAAAGGCTAACTCGCTTTTTTGAATTTACATTGTACGTATATCCACTATATTCTTGTTGTTGCAGCTTCACTCGATAATCGTCAAACCAATCCGATAAATCCTTTGCCTCGACACCAGAGAATGATTGAAATGTAGTAAAGAAAGCAAAAATAAAAAGTAGAGCCATTACTATTCGTCTTGTCGTGTTTTTTAGTATATTCATTTTTTCCACTCCTCTCACGAATCTATTTCTTTCCAAAACAATTGAAAATTATTCGTAAGTTGGAAAAAATAATTTATAATTTTAAAACAATTCACAATTAAATCTTCACCTTTTCCCTGAAATTTGTATAAATTAAGGTGAGATTAGTATGCTTTTTTTTCATAAAAAATAAACAAAAAAAAGACCCTTACAAATCGTAAGAGTCTTTTAACAGAATGTATTTAGAACATTTGATAACCTTTTGATCTAAGCATGCGAATCACAATTCCTGAGAAAATTGCCCCAATAAAACCACATAGTAAAATTAATATATCGGCTGGTGCAAGTGCGATTGTATTATTAATTAGTGCAGAAAAAGATTCAGACGGTGATTTAAAGTAATTAATAAATCTTATATCATCAATAATAAATATTGCAATAATTGGATAGAGAATCGCCATTATCCATGACATACGTAGTAGCATATTTAGTAAAAATCCGATTCCGAAAAATAAAACAAAGAAGAGTAACATTGAAATAATTAAAACCGGTATGCTCATTGGCATATGTAACCTTCACCTCCAGTACAACTCACCTGAATAGTGTACTAAAGGAGTAAATGGCTAGTCAATCTAAAACGAATGAATTAACTTATTTTTTACCACTACCGCCACATGATGTACAAGTTTCAGATCCACCTAGCACCAATTGAAAGTAACCCTTCCCAGAACAATATACACATTCTACTCTTTCTGTTTGCTGACTTTTCATCTCGAATCTCTCCTTTTGTAAAATGTTTTAATTTTCTGATAATATATCAGTTTTAATCAAAAAAGAAAAGATTCAAAAAAACCTAAAAAACCCCATGTAAGCGAATACATGCAAGTAATGCTTTTACAATCTGTATTTTTCTTATTATTCTAATAATTATAGTTTATTTTAAAAAAATAACTTATAAGCTGTGTATCCAAATTGATCACCTGGGTTGATGCCGTCATGAGATTTGTGTGGTTCTGATGTACCCTTTTCAAGGAGATAGTTTATGATTACAGATGATGTGGGATCTTTTGCTAGTTCACTTGGATGGACAAATCTTGCTTCTAGTAATTCAGATTCCTGAATTGTAATCTTCTCATCTTCAGTTGTCAGTGAAAAAATAATCATATTATCACTAATCTCATTTCGGATTACACCGGATCGTACACCTACGATCCCTTTAATACTTCCAATAATACCTGTTTCTTCTTTAACCTCTCGAATCACAGCTTCATCTACAGTTTCAAATGACTCTACAAAACCAGCAGGCAATGACCATTTTCCTTTTAATCCACCATACTTTTTCTTAACCACTAGCCATTCTCCCTGTCTATTTGTAACCAGTCCTGAGACTGCCAACCATACATTTCCCCTTTTAGTACCCAAACAATCACCCTTTTCATTTTTCTTATAAAAAAACTTCAAAAAAAAGAGAGGTGTGTTCACACTCTCTTTCAATTCTTATAAAAGGTTAAACTTTCCTTTTTTCAATACTGTTGAAGCTCCACCAATCATAAATAATGCACGGTTATCAACCATCTTTTTCATAAATGATGCTTTTGAGCCCCAAATTTTCTTACCAAATACAACCCCGATCGCGTCATCTTCACCAAGTGAACATACAGATCCTTTTAGGTCAGGTGTAAATGATTCTAATTCTCCCTGTCCTCGAACTAGAACAGCTAAATTTTTTGCACAATTTTCCCCCATCTGCATCGCGATTTGTGCAGTTGGTGGATAAGGGCGGTTTATCTCTTCATTAATCATTAATGCACAATCACCTACGATGAATACATCTTCATGACCAGGGGCACGTAACTGAGGGTCAACCTTCACACGTCCACGCATTGATTCAAATCCAGCTTGTTCAATCACACTGTTACCACGTACACCAGCAGCCCAAACTACAGTACCCGCTTTGATTTCTTCTACCTCTTCACCTTTTGCGACAAGAATTCCTTCTTGATTAGCTTCTTTAATAGCTGTCCCAATTTTGAATTCTATTCCCTTACGCTCTAAGTGATTTACAGCATATTCTACAAGTTCTGGTTCAAAACCTGGTAACACTGTAGGTGCAGCCTCTACACAAATTACACGAACTTTGTTTTGATCAACATCATATTCTCTGCATAGCTCAGGAATTCGGTTACCTAGCTCACCTAAGAATTCGATGCCTGTAAAACCAGCTCCACCAACAACGATTGTTAAGCGAGCATCATTCTTTTCTTCTTCTGTATTATATGTTGCAAACTGATATTCAATATGTTCTTTTATTTGGCGTGCAGTATTTACATTTGTAATAGAGAATGCGTATTCCTTTAACCCTTTAATACCGAATGTTTCAGACTCTCCTCCAAGAGCTACTACTAAATAATCATATTCAACTTCGCCTTCTTCGAGGATAACACGCTTTTCTTCACGATTAATTGTTGAAACAGTCCCTTTAATTAAATGGACCTTACTACTATCTATAACATCTGAAATACTATAACGGACACGATCGTGGTGCATAGTACCAGCAGATGCTTCATGTAACCAAGTCGTTTCATAATGGTAATCATTCTTGTTAATAAGGGTAATATCAGCTTCATTTACCCCTAATGCTTTTTGCAAACGTACAGCAGTCATTAATCCACCGTATCCTGCTCCTAAAATAACAACCTTTGGCTTTCTCAACCGTATCAACTCCACCTTCATTAATTTGTTTTCACGATAGATACTTTTCTTTACTCTTATCATCTACCGATATGTTTTATTTATGGTTAGAAAAACTTGGCGCATTTGCTTAAGATTCAGCCGCCCAAAAGTTTGTGATATTCTTCACTAACAATATCACAATTAAGTACATATAACTGTACGAAATTTGTCATTAAATCTTAACAATTATATCTCCTTTATCATATTATTCCTTTTGTCTCTTTATTTCAAGCCATATCAACACTTTTTGAAACTTAAAAATATTTAAACAAATGTTTGGTAGAAAAGATTAAATAATATCTGTTTACCCTCTAACATAATGTAGTAAAAAGCCACCTATAACCAAATATGATACAAAACATATTGGGGGGATTTGGATGAAAGAAGATCAAAAGGTTTATGACATAACAATAATTGGTGGAGGTCCCGCTGGCTTGTTTACTGCATTTTATGGAGGCATGAGGCAAGCAAGTGTAAAAATCATTGAAAGTTTACCACATTTAGGCGGACAGCTCTCTGCTCTTTATCCTGAAAAATACATTTATGATGTTGCTGGCTTTCCTAAAATCCGGGCACAAGATCTAATTGATAATCTAAAAGAACAAATGTCAAAATTTGAACCGACGATTACTCTTGATCAATCTGTTAAAACAGTGCAAAAGCAGGATAACGGTGTTTTTAAAATATCTACCAACCGAGAAACACATTACTCGAAAACAATTATAATAACCGCTGGGAATGGTGCTTTTCAACCACGTCGTCTTGATCTTAAAAATTCCACTAAATTCGAACAGAAAAATCTTCATTATTTCATTGATGATTTAAGTCAGTTTTCTGGAAAAAGGGTCGCGGTATTTGGCGGAGGTGATTCAGCAGTGGATTGGGCCTTAATGCTAGAGCCTATCGCAGAGAAAGTCATGCTGATCCACCGTCGTAGTAAATTTCGCGCACATGAGCATAGTGTAGAAAAATTGTTAAATTCCAAAGTAGAGGTTAAGACACCCTTTGTTCCGGTTGAACTAATTGGAGATGACTATATCTCTCAAGTTGAATTGCAGGATGCTAAAGGTGAGCGAAGAGAGAATCTTGAAGTTGATGCTGTTATCGTTAATTATGGTTTTGTTTCTTCACTTGGCCCGATAAAAGACTGGGGTCTCGAGATTGAAAAGAACTCTATTGTCGTTAATTCAAAAATGGAAACTTCAATTGAAGGCATATATGCTGCAGGAGATATTTGTACGTATGAAGGCAAAGTTAAGTTAATTGCTTGTGGGTTTGGTGAAGCACCAACTGCAGTAAATAATGCCAAAGCCTATATTGATCCTAAAGCAAGGATACAACCAATGCATAGTTCTAGTATGTTCTAATATAAGACAAAAGAGTTGAGGTCATTAGTCCCTCAACTCTTTTGTCGATTTAACAATCTTCTGGTTTCCCTGCATTGGATGCTGTTCTAAATGATGAGCCACATCCACATGATGCAATGGCATTTGGATTATCAATTGTAAATCCTCCACCCATCATCGATTGCTTAAAGTCTATGACAACACCTTTTAAAATAGGTTCACTTTCTTTATCTATAAGAACTTTAATTCCATGTTGTTCGAATTGAATATCATCTTCGTTCATTTCTTGTTCAAACCCCATACCATAAGAAAGACCACTACAACCGCCACCTTTTACAGCAACACGAAGAAAAGAACCCTCTTCGCCACCTTCTTTCATCATGTCCTGAATTTGATAACTAGCTGCTTCAGTTATTGTAACTACTCCAGTCATTATCGTCACCCACCTTTTATAGTCTTTTAACAATTATTATAATGTTTATGTTATTAACACTCAAATGATTGAGCTTGTAGCAAGTATCAAAAGATGCTTATTTATTATAGTAGTACGTCCCAGTGCAGACTACCTCTGCTGGTCCAGTCATTAATACATGTCCTTGGTCTGTCCAAGTAATAAATAAGTCTCCTCCAGCTAAGTGGACTGTGGTTTGTTCATTTCTTTTTGTTTTTCCGTTAAGCACAGAAGCGACGACTGCAGCACAAGCGCCAGTTCCACAAGCCTGGGTAATTCCAGAGCCACGCTCCCACACTCTAAAGTTAATTTCGTTCTCATTTAAGACCTCTAAAAACTCAACATTGACACCTTCAGGAAAGCGGCTATCCTTCTCAATTATAGGTCCCAATGTAGTTAAAGGAGCATCTTCAATAGAATCAACGTAGAAGATTGCATGTGGATTTCCCATGGACACCCCTGTCATATACAGAGTTTGATTTGAAAATTCAACCTGTTCATTTACCACCATTTCTGAATCCAAGCCAATCATCGGTAGATCCTTTCTCCGAAGCCTTGGGTTGCCCATATTCACAGTCACACTATAAACTTCTCCGGCTTCCTCATGGATTTCAGCTTCAACGAGGCCAGATAGAGTTTCAATTTTAAAGTTCTTTTCTGATACTATTTTATTCTCGTAAGCATACTTTGCAACACAACGTAAGCCATTTCCACAATTTTTCCCTTCTGATCCATCATTGTTAAAAATTCTCATTTTAACTGGCGCTATATCTGATGGACATATTAATATCATTCCGTCTGAACCTATTCCAGTGTGAACATTTGATACACGAACTGCTAATTTCGAAAGAAGATCTTCCGGCAGATTTTCATTAAACATATCGACATATATATAGTTGTTTCCTAAAGCATGCATTTTGGTAAATGTAAAGTAATCCATAATGATGAGTTCCTCCAAAAAAAATTGTTGCACTAAGTATAAAATGAATTTATTTTGAACACAATATGAACATCCCCCGTTTTTCTTAATAAAAAACTCCTCATCTAGCATGAGGAGTTTTTGTATTGTTATGATTAACTATTAGATAAACATTCCTGCTATTGCAGCACTAAGTAGATTTGCTAATGTACCTGCTGCAATTGCTCGAATCCCAAGTCTTGCAATATCAGGCCTTCTACTAGGAGCAAGCCCACCTAAACCACCTAAAAGGATTGCTAGAGATGATAGGTTAGCAAAACCGCATAAAGCAAAACTGATGACTGCAATCGTCTTGTCCGATAATTGATCCAAATAGGTAGAAAAAGAAGAGTAGGCTACAAATTCATTTAAAATTATTTTTTCACCGATAAAACTACCTGCCACGATTGCTTCTTCCCATGGTACCCCTATAACAAAAGCTAATGGAGCAAAAAGGTAACCAAAAACCAAATTTAAGGAAAGCTCTTCGAATCCTACCAAGCTTCCAATTCCACCTAAAATCCCATTCAGTAATGAAATAATTGCAATAAATGCTAATAGCATAGCACCAACATTTACAGCTAATCTTAATCCATCACTTGCACCTCTTGCTGCTGCATCAATTACGTTAACAGCTCGTTCCTCATCATTACTTCCTTTGTTCATTAGATGCTTCGGTACTTCTGTTTCAGGGATTAGCATTTTAGCCATAACAAGACCAGCTGGTGCTGCCATAAAGCTTGCAGCTAATAAATATTTTAAAGGAACACCTAAAGCAGCATAACCAAATAATACTGAACCCGCTACTGATGCAAGTCCTCCTGTCATAACAGCAAATAATTCAGACTTCGTCATTCGCTCAATATAAGGTCTGATCACAAGCGGTGCCTCGGTCTGACCTACAAAAATGTTTGCTGCAGCTGAAAGAGATTCCGCTCTACTTGTTCCAAGAAGATACGAAAGTCCCCCACCAAGAAGCTTGATGATAATTTGCATAATACCTAGATAATAGAGAACAGAAATGAGTGATGAAAAGAAGATAATAATAGTTAACACATGAAATGCAAAAATAAAACCAGTAGGCTGTTCTGGACTGGCTAAGCTACCAAACAAAAACTGTATCCCATCATTTGCATAGCTAATCACATGCTGGACGGCAGTGGTTAATTCCTGAAAGGCAATCTGCCCAGGGCGGAATTCTAAGACAATGAATCCAAAAAGAAGCTGAATTCCTAGTCCCCCTAAAATTGTTCTCCACTTAATTTTCTTTTTATTTTCTGAAAGCAAAAAAGCGATTAAAAAAATGGACACGATCCCACCAAGTCCCCAAAGGAAATTCATATTTGTTCACCTCATGATAATAGTTATATCATTGTGATTTCCCAAATTGCGTAATTCATGTACTATATCTGTTTTTGACAGGAAAAAACAAATGTTTTTCCAATTTAATAGGTTAATTATCCTATAAAAAACTTTTAGATATAGTCCATTTATCACAATTAATGTATAATTAATACCATATATTCTTAGATAGGAGATGAGGGTATGGAGCTAGAACCTCTATATGATCGTAAAATAACTTGCCTTTGCTGCAAAAAAACGTATATGACCAAAAAGATCAGATCACGTTTTGTAAAAGCGGTAAAGCATGACACAGATTTTTGCTCCTATTATCATAAAGAAGATTTAAATCCTCTACTGTATTATGTAAGTGTTTGTCCACATTGCGGCTTCTCCTCGTCGGAAGAATTTACTTCCTACTTTCCGGCAAATACACTTGAGGAAATTCATTCTAAAATCTGTAATAACTGGTCTAAAGTAAATTATTGTGAACCTCGTACTATCGAAGAAGCAATGAATACATATAAGTTAGGAATCTATTCTGCCTCGATAAAAAAAGAGAAGTATATTACTATTGCAGGTTTATATATGAGGTTGGCCTGGTTATTAAGAACCTATAACCATACTGAACAGGAAATTCGTTTTACAGACTTGGCATTGGATGCTTACATAAAATCCTATATGGAAGATGATTATCACAATACACATATGTCAGAGATTAGACTTTTATACCTCATCGGAGAGTTAAGTCGCAGAACAAAAAAATATAAACAAGCTACCCTTTACTTCTCAAAAGTGATCCAGAAACAAAACGAAACAATCGAAAAAGGAATTGTTCAAATGGCTAGAGACCGTTGGCAGGAATTGCGAGAAGAGCAAAAAATGAAGGTGTAATAATAAACAATTAAGGCTGACTCAACATGAGCCAGCCTTTTAATACATATCATTCTCTTCTAAAAACTTATATATATTATCTACTAATGAATCAGGATCATCACCAGTAACAACTTCTCCATTTACTAAAGCAAACAATGTGCTAGCACATTTTCCACAGTAGCTAAGGCAACCATATTCAATAATATCAAGATTAGGATCTTTTTCTAGTTTTTCCAGTGCCCTTTGTGCCCCACTTGCTAAATTACTAACACAAAACTCTATTATTGGCATCATTGTTTTTCACCTCACCACTAACTAATAATCCTATCGCTTTTAGAAGAAATCGTCAATCTTTATTGTTATATCGGTGAATTATTTACTATATACATGTTGTTATTTCGCTACATTTTAGCTATACTTTTAATGTCATTTTGAAATTGCGATCAATACTTATTTTATTGATAAATCGAGCGATAAAAAAGGAGAAACACCCATCATGAAAAATCTAGTCATACTCGGTGGAGGATATGGTGGAATGAGAATGCTACAACGCCTTCTACCAAATCAGCTACCAGAAGATATCGAAATTACCCTTATTGATAGAGTACCATATCATTGTTTAAAAACGGAATATTATGCACTTGCAGCTGGTACAATTTCAGACCAACACATTCGCGTAACTTTCCCTGAACACCCGCGTCTGAACGTCAAATATGCGGAAGTAACTAAGGTTGATTTAGACACTAAAAAAGTACACTTAAAAGAACAAGAAGCAGTTAAATACGATGACCTAGTGATTGGCCTGGGTTGTAACGACAAATATCATAATGTACCTGGAGCTGAAGAGTTTACTCACAGTATTCAAACCATCGATAGTTCACGTACAACCTACCAAAAGTTAAACAATCTTGGTCCAGGAGCAGTTGTAGCGATTGTAGGCGGTGGACTAAGCGGAGTTGAGTTAGCTAGTGAATTAAATGAGAGCCGACCGGACTTACAGGTTAAACTTTTTGATCGTGGGAGCCGTATCCTTTCAATGTTCCCAGAACGTCTTAGTAATTATGTAGAAAATTGGTTTATTGAGCGCGGAGTTGAAATCATTAATCATGCAAATATAACAAAAGTTGAAGAAAAACAACTTTTTAATCAGGATGAAGCAGTTCCTGTTGATGTTATTGTATGGACAGCTGGAATACAACCTAGCAAGGTTGTAAGGGACTTAGAGGTTGAGAAGGATGTTAGTGGACGTGTAGTTTTAACCCCACAGCACAATATTCCGGGTAATGAAAATGTTTATGTAGTTGGTGACTGTGCGAGCTTACCTCATGCACCTAGTGCTCAATTAGCTGAGGGTCAGGCTGAACAAATCGTTCAAGTACTTGTTAAACGCTGGAAAAACGAAGAGCCACCTAGTGAATTCCCAGCAATAAAATTAAAAGGTGTTCTTGGCTCATTAGGGAAAAAACACGGTTTCGGACTAGTTGCTGAGCGAGCAATTACAGGACGTGTTCCGAGGTTATTAAAGTCCGGGGTATTATGGATGTACAAATATCATAACGGATGAGAAAAAGCCCATGGATGTGGGCTTTTTTCTTTAGATTCCAGCTTGAACGTAACCATATTTCTCAAGTTCTTTGTATATAGTTTTTAATTTGGGACTTCCTTCTCCAACAATTTCATCCTCAATCACAACGACCGGATAAAACATATCCTCTTCAATAACCCTAACAGCAAATTCTTTTTTTGTAGAATCTTCAGGTGGATTATAAATATCAACATAAGATATAGTAAAGGCCTGTTCAGGAAACTTTCTTGCAATCGCAGCATCTAGCCATTCATATGTTTCTTTGGAAGATGGTAAATTTACACAACTTGGACATAAAACCTCTGCACCATATACGATAATTTCGACTTCTTTTGTTGGCATAGTATAAGCTCCTCATACAATTTTACTTACTTCTATTTTACATAATATATGGTAACATAGACAATATAAAGACTTTTAGACACAAAACAGTTGAATAGATTTTTCAGGCATTATTGATTATAATAGAGGTATATAGAAAGAAAGGAGTCGAGTTAAATGTCTGTAGAAGCAAGTATGGTTGAACAAGTTCAGGAAGTATTAGATAAACTTCGTCCATTCCTATTACGTGATGGTGGAGACTGCGAATTAGTTGATATAGAAGATGGTGTTGTTAAATTACGCCTTCTAGGGGCTTGTGGAAGCTGCCCAAGTTCAACAATCACATTAAAAGCTGGTATCGAGCGTGCATTATTAGAAGAGGTACCTGGTGTTGTAGAAGTAGAGCAAGTTTTCTAAATGATTTAAAGCGATTTCCTTTTGGAAATCGCTTTTTTATTAGAGCTTTTTGTGAATTACAGATTAACATCATTATTATCGGCTAATATTTTGGGACTTCACCACTTTTTAGGTCGATAAATCATTTTATCGGTCTATTTTTCAGGACCTCTCCACTTTTTTTGGCAGATAAATCATTTTATCGGTCTATTTTTCAAGACCTCCCCATTTTTTAGGTCAATAAATCATTTTATCGGTCTATGTTTTCAGCACTTCACCACTTTTTATGCCGATAAATCATTTTAACTACATTTCAACCCTGCTCCCAATATAGTCAATCGACAGCTGTTCCACCTTATATTTCGGAAATTGTTCACGAAGGCTATTCTCAACGTCCTTACCTCTCCCTTTTTCCGAAAAACAAATGACAGTTGGGCCCGCTCCACTTAACGCAACTCCAAAAGCACCTGCCTCAAGTGCAATTGCACGTATATCCTCAATTTCTGGTATAAGTCCTAACCTATACCTCTCATGAAACATATCCTGTTCCATCATACGCCCTACATAATCCCAATTTTTCGTAAAGAGTGCAGCCAATAGTACATTACTAACGGAGCTTGCCTGGACTGCATCTTGGAAAGTGAATGTCTTTGGTAGTACCTTTCTAGCATCCTTTGTCATAACCTTATAAGGTGGAATAACCACATTCAAATCAACATCAACGTCCCCAAGTTTAACAACGAATGTACTTTCCTCATTATGCTTACCAACCACAAGGCCTCCCATTAAGGAAGCACCTATATTATCTGGGTGCCCCTCACTTAAGCTGCCAATATGAACCTTTTGCTCTTGCGTGAGGTCTAATCCACATAATGCATTAGCTAACTCAATCCCAGCAGCTATTGCAGCTGCACTGCTTCCAAGACCTCTTGCTAAAGGTATATCACTCCAGACTTCAATTGAACAGGGTGGTAAGCTCTTATTAAATTGTTTGGCTATATTTGAAGCAATGATATAGATTAAGTTCTCTTTACCAGATGGAATTCCTACTACCTCTTTCGTTTGTGGGATAAAGCACCATTTATCATTGAAGCTAACGTTCAGTTTTAAATATTTTGTTATAGCCAGTCCGATTGAGTCAAACCCTGGTCCAAGATTTGCCGTACTACCTGGCACTGTTATTTTTAGCATTGTGGGACAACTCCCCTAATATGCCTATATACTACCTTTTCTTCATTTGGCAGTACGATTGGTTTAAAATTCGTTGAATCAATCGCTATGTTAGGATCCTTTAAACCATTTCCAGTGAGCACTGCAACAACTAAACTTCCCTTACTTATCACACCACTTCTCACTTGCTTCATAACCCCTGCGATGGAGGCACAAGAAGCAGGTTCAGCGAAAATACCTTCTTCTCTTGCTAAAAGCTTATAAGCATAAAGAATCTCTTCATCTGTTACTTCATCAATTTTACCGCCCGATGATTTTGCAGCATCCACTGCTTTATCCCAACTAGCTGGATTACCTATTCTAATTGCCGTAGCAATTGTCTCTGGATCTTCAATTATTTTATTTCTAACTATTGCTGCGGCTCCCTCTGCTTCGAATCCATGCATTTTAGGCAAGCCGGATTGTTTTAAGTCATGGTATTCTTTAAAACCTTTCCAGTAAGCAGATATATTCCCTGCATTTCCTACAGGAATGGCTAACACATCAGGAGCCTTACCTAATTGGTCACAAAGTTCAAAAGCTGCTGTCTTCTGCCCTTCTAATCGGTATGGATTTACCGAATTCACTAGAGTGATTGGTTCAGTTTCGCTTATATTCTTAACCATTTTAAGAGCTTGATCAAAGTTGCCCTGAATTGCAACGATTTCTGCTCCATACATAACTGCTTGAGCTAACTTCCCCATTGCAATTTTCCCATCTGGTATGACGATAATACTTTTCATTCCTGCTCTTGCAGCATATGCAGCAGCTGATGCAGATGTATTTCCTGTAGATGCGCAAATGACCGTATCACTGCCTTCTTCCTTCGCCTTGGCTACTGCCATTACCATTCCTCTGTCCTTGAAGGAACCAGTAGGGTTGGCTCCCTCCGTTTTTACGTGCAGTTCAATACCAAGTCTCTCTGATAGCTTCTCAAGAAAAACAAGTGGGGTGTTTCCTTCGTTCAGTGATAATACAGGAGTATTATCATTTATCGGTAAATACTTAGCATACTGCTTTAATAACCCTTGCCATAGCATTACATTCCCTCTCCCTCAACTCTGTACGAACTCTTAACCTGATGAATGACTTCCAATGCTTCAAGTTCTTGTAAAATTTCTTCATAATCTTTTAGTGAAGCTTTATGTGTTACAACTACAATTTCAGCTATATTCTTATCATTTAAAGGTAATTGAAGGATTTTTTCGAAGCTAACCCCATGGTTGGTAAAGACTGTTGTTATTTTTGAAAATGCTCCAACTTGATCCTGAACATGAATTCTTAAAAAGTATTTTGATTTTATTTCAGAAGCAACCTTTAATTTCTTTTCAAATTGAGGAGAAACAGCACTGCGACCATTAACCCCAAGCCTCATATTTTTCATCACTGCAACTAAATCTGATACAACGGCAGTTGCAGTAGGTAAGCTCCCTGCACCTGGTCCGTAAAACATTGTCTCACCAACCGCTTCACCGAGCACATAAACCGCATTATATTCGTCATTAACTGAAGCCAATGGATGGTGATCAGAAATGAGAGTTGGCTCAACACTTACCTCAACTCTATCTCCATCACGTGCAGCCATTCCGATAAGCTTCATCGTGTACCCAAATCTTTTGCTGTAATCTAGATCTTCTTCTGAAATCGTTGAAATCCCCTTGATTCTAACATCATCTAAGGCAATATTCATCGAAAATCCAAGTGTAGCTAATATGGCCATCTTTCTAGCAGCGTCAATGCCTTCAACGTCTGAGGTAGGGTCAGATTCTGCATAACCTAATCGCTGTGCCTCTGATAACACATCCTCATATGTCCGTTTATCTTTACTCATTTTTGTAAGTATAAAATTTGTTGTCCCATTGACTATACCCATCATTTTTGTAATTCTGTCTGAAGCTAGCCCATCAACTAAACTCCTTAGAATAGGAATTCCTCCTGCTACACTCGCTTCATAAAAGAGATCACAGCCGTTGTTAGTTGCTTCCATGAGCAATTCTGGTCCGTATAAAGCCATTAAATCTTTATTTGCAGTTACAACATGTTTTTTATTTTTTAAAGCAGCTAAAATATGCTTTCTTGTTTCTTCTACTCCACCCATTACCTCAATCACGATGTCGATCTCTGGATTACAAACGACATCATCTACTTCTAACGTTAGTAGGGATTGGTCAACTTCTACTAGTCTATCTTTATTTATGTCTTGAACTAATACCTTTCTTAATTCAATTGGACAACCCACCTGATGCATTAGTTTGTCTTGATGATTTGTCAGGATTGTAACCACTCCTGTCCCGACTGTACCTAACCCTAACAGTCCTACAGATATCTTTTTCATAGCTTTCCCCACCTTATTTTTGTTTTTCTACAATGAACAAATGTATTTGTATAATGGACATTATAGAGAGTTCTCTTTCCTTTTACAATAACCAATTTTTAGCTCATGAAATGTAAACGCTTAAGTCCTTGTTAAATCTCAATAAAAAAAACTACAGTTTCATAACTGTAGCAGCTTTATAACCAACCTACTTGTGGTACTTTTGAAGTATTATTTCTACTTTGACGTATTAGATGATTTATTTCTTTTAGGAACAACTCATAGTCAGTAGAACGCTTCAAATGTTCACTTAGCCTGATCTCATATTGCTTTTTTTCAGCTTCTGAACTTGATAAATAATAGCCTTCGATTGATTCAAAGTAGTGAACCGGAAACAATAATCTTGAATATAATAATCTCCATGAGAATGTTGATAATCTAGTGACCCGCTCATAATCTCGCGTAAATTTAAACACTTCATTGTAATCGATTTTATATTGATTAGTAAACTCGCCCCTTATCCATTCTGCTAAATCACGGCTTGCATGGTCGTACACCCAATCAATCGGAAATACTGTTCTTTCATTTAACCATGTATTTCTAGTAAATCGATGATGACAAATCGTTGCAGAGTCAGTGTGAATAGGCTGATCATCCAGTTCAGTATCCACCAGATATTGAATAGCATTTTCTGTCAACCCTATATAATATGGGAATGATTCCACCAGAAGCTTCTCAAAATAAGATGAAGGGTGTTGTCTTACTTTTTCATCACAGAAGATTTCCATTTGATCAAGGCGTTGCTCCCATAACTTTTTCCATTGCCCTATTCTATTGCTTCGATTAACCTGATATGGAAATCTCCTCCCCTTTTCATGGAATCCGGCGAGCTGACTCCCGAGAGAGTAGTTCCCTCTCATACCTTGCTGTTGTGTAGGCATTTGTAGAAGAAGAATATTTCCCTGATCATCAATAGAAGTAAGTAAGCTGTTGGAAGCTGTCGGAACTATAGAAGCTATATTTCTTTCTCCTGTACTAATTAAATAATCACTCATCTGTTTTAACTCAACAATTTCTTCATGTTCCATATTAGTAATCGGTACAATAGTATATACTACATTTCGAAAGCGAAATGCCTCATAGCTTCCTATAGACATTTTCTCATCAATCTTTAGCCTATAATGTTCCTGCAGGTGTTTGTCCATAGAGATCCACCTTTCCACATTGAATATTAAATACCTACAACCATCTATATGTGACAATGTTTGGTAACTTGTGCTAAACTTGATAAAAATTGAATAAGGATGATTTAAGTCTTAAAAAGAGTAATGGTAAAAATACTACGAAATGGGTGATTGCTTTTGACGAAAAGAAATATGAGTGAAATAGAGCGTAAAGCAAGAGAATGGTTAGAAGAAAGAGGAGTAACCATTCAAGATATCGCAGATCTAGTCTTTTTTCTTCAAGAAAAGTACCATCCTAGTTTACGAATGGAAGATTGCTTAGAGAATGTCGATCGGGTTTTGTCTAAGCGAGAGGTCCAAAACGCAATACTGACGGGTATTCAGCTTGATGTATTAACAGAAAAAGGACTAATTGAAGAGCCGCTATTATCTACTCTAAAATCAGATGAAGGCCTTTATGGAGTAGATGAGATTTTAGCCTTTTCAATCGTCAATGTATATGGTTCAATTGGTTTTACAAACTATGGATTTATAGATAAACAGAAACCTGGAATATTAGAGAAGTTAAACAATAAAGATACAGGAGATTGTCATACTTTCCTTGATGATATTGTGGGTGCAATTGCAGCAGCAGCATCCAGCCGTCTTGCACATAGAGCTGCGAATGAAGAGTAAAGTAGTAATAGAGGGTGAGTCATAATTGACTCACCCTCTGTTCCATCTATATTTTATTTATCCATTCCTCTAGTGAGTCGATAACATATGTAGGTTGCTTGTCATAACCTTGTAGGTGTGCTTTTGTTGTTACACCTGTATGAACAAGTAGAGTATCTAGGCCAGTATTTATTCCGGCTAAGATATCCGTTGCATAGTTATCGCCAACCATCAATGTCTCTTCTTTAGTTGTGCCAAGGACCTTTAATGCTTGTTCCATAATAATTTTTTCTGGTTTACCTATAAAGATAGGGTTCGTTTCAGTAGATACTGTAATGACTGACGTTAATGAACCGTTTCCTGGTAACAAGCCCCGTTCAGTAGGAATAGCTATATCACCATTTGTTGATATAAACGTTGCACCAGCCCTTACCGCCAAACAAGCTGTTGCTAACTTCTCATATGTAATTGATTGGTCTAGTCCAACTATTACATAATCTGGATTGGTCTCCTGAGTGGTAATCCCTTTTTCTTTTAGTGCATGACGTATACCGTCTCCTCCAATTACATATGCAGAGGCATTTTGATCTTGCTCATAAATATAGTTTGCCGTTGCAAGGCTTGTCGTGAACACTTGCTCCTCTGTAACTGGAATATCAAAGCCTTCAAGAATAGTCGCAACTTGAGATGGCATTTTTGACGAATTATTCGTAACAAAAAGGTATGGAACTCCTTTTTCTTTTAGTGCTTTAACAAAGTCACTAGCTGCTTCAATTCGTTCTTTACCACGGTACATTGTGCCGTCTAAATCAATTAAATAGCCTTTATATTGTTTTACCATGTATCTTACCTCCAAAATGATAACCTTATTGTAATCCGATGTTGTTATTTAATGTCTTATGGTTAGTTTTTAAAGGCAGAAACTGGACCGAGCTCATTTTCTAAATAGGATCTAATATTAGCCGAAAAAGAGCTTAAAGCAGACTCATTGTCCTTAATAATCTGTGAAACCTCACTATGATCGATTTCTAAATACTCTTGAACAATGTTTTTTCTCATTTTAATGACTTGTTTTAATTGAGAAGCATGTGTAGTATTAACAACCTTCTCATCCTCTAATATATCGATGATATCCTCATAACTGCCTGGATCACGCATGATAAACCCGTCAATCATTGAATTTCCTACGTCCAATATTGCTTCAATAACAATATGTGTTATTCGTTCAAGAGCTTTTCTTTCAATCGAACTAACCCATTCAGGCTGTTGATGATAGAGGTCTAAATGACTTTCAAGACATAGTAAAGTTTGTTCAATTTTTTCCCTATCTACAAAATACATATCTTTAAAAACCCTCCACTTTCTCTGTCACTCAATGCCTAGGATATTTTCTCTAGTAAATTTCCTGGCCGAGCATAAAAATAGCCTTGTGCAAGATCAACTTTGTTTCTTGTTAGTACTGCAGCTTCACTCTCATTTTCAATACCTTCAGCTACCACTAAGGCTCCGGTTTCTTTTGCAATGAGTAACAGTCCCTTAAGCATCGATTCTTTCACTTTGTTCGTATCGATATTTTGAATAACAGAACGATCAATTTTAATAATCTCTGGCATAATTTCACTAATGGTGTGCAAGCTTGCATACCCAGCACCAGTATCATCAATTGCCAATCTAAATCCTAAGGCACGAAGTTTTTTAATATTTCCAGTAAAAAAGGTCTCACCTTCAATTGAATCTCTCTCGGTTATTTCAAGAATAATTCTCTTTGGATTAATTTCACTGTATTTTATTAAGAATTTATTCACTTCACGAATGAGTCTCGGGTTGCCTAAAGTAACAGGAGTAAAATTAATAAAGATATTTTGTCTACACCCTGTATCTACCACTTGTTTGAATGCTTTTTCAAGCACAATCATTTCAAGTTCAAAAAGCTTTCCAGTTTGTCTAGCCACGGAAAATAACGATAATGGGTTTTCTAGGGAAGTCCCTTTGGGTCCACGTGTAAGCATTTCCCAAGCTTGAATTTCATTTGTTGACACATCAATAATAGGTTGCGCTAATAATGATAACCCTTTTTCTTCTATTATTTTATTAATGTCAAAAAGCATTTCGTTGTATTCTGAAGTTACTCTTTTTTCAGCCATTGCAATGGCTAGTTGCCATGCTTTTTGGAAAGATGCTTCTACTTCATACTTCTTTTCAATAAACATGTAGCCAGTATGGTAGATAATTTTTAATTGGGGATATTGTTCCCCTAAACGACGATTAACAGTCTTTTTCAATTTATGGACAAGGGTTTCTATATCCGATACACTTGTTTTTTTCGGATCTACTTTTAGAAGAAGACCTATATCTTCATTATTAAAATTGCTTAAAGCAATAACATCATCTCGATGTACTAACTCCTGTACAACTTTTTTAAATATTACTTTTATCGAATTCTTACATTTATTTATTTGCTTGTATCCTAATAAATCAGCCAATTCATGTAAATTAGCTAAATTGAAGGCAATAACTACCACTTGGTCATCCTGCTTAAACGCACGTTTTATCCCAGAAACTAAAGGGTTTCTAAGAGTAAAAACGGGTGGATAATATCTTAAGTAACGATGTGGAAGTACGATTTTACTCCACTTTTTGATGTGAGAACGAACAGTATATGTTGATGTAAACATGGAATATCTATCCACCCCTTCTGACAAAGCCGCTTCTTCTCTTATTTTATCATAAAATGAGTAATTTCGATTTTTTTCTCCAAAAAAAATTTCTATAATTGTTATATTTTTCAAAATATAGTTGTATCACTGTTTACAATTTAACTTTAGGAGCCACTTTGTTATGATAAAAGGTGAGAATAAAATTGATTGCACATAAAGGGGTTTAAAAACATGGGTGAAAGATTCTTTCTATATGATGATACAGTTGAGACAAAAACAAGATTTATTAGCTTTATGGGAGATACACAACGCTTTGACTTAGCAATTATAAAGTCTGATCGATACTATGGTAAGTCACTTGTTCTTGATATTCAAAGCAATAGGTTTGCCATTATTGGAACCGATGACCTTGATGAGCCTGGTTATATTGAGCATGCCTATAATTTGTCAGAAGAGGAAGCTGAAGAGTTAAAATCCTTTTTATATGAAGTAGTTTAATGTCTAACTAAAAATACCACTAAAGATGTCCTTCTTTTCGGATAACCTAATTAATACTAGGTGAAGAAGGAGGGGCATTGATGGCTAGGAAGGACAAAGAGGAAGAAGCTTATACTGACTTTTCAAATGTTGAAACGATGCACAATTTTTTAACCGTTGAAGATTTACCAGAAGGACCGTATGGCTCACCAAGAGGGCTTCATGAACCTGTCTTTAATAAAAGTGAACCTTGGGAAGAAGGACAACGGTATTATAGCGCATTTAACTATGAGGCTAAAGCATTTCACGAGAACTTGCCACGTCAATTTCCAGGTGCTCACCCTACACACGATGACCCAGATGTTAGCCTAGAGCAACCATATGTGGACAAACAGTAAGTAACATAAAAAGTAAAAAACTGATGCACCAGAAGACATTCATCTTCTCGCATCAGTTTTTTACTTTTTAACTCTTCGTAAAACAAAGTAAGCACAACCAAAATTACAGTATTCATATAAATATTCCGACAGCGTACTGATTTTGGTATCATAGCTAGCCTTTTGATTTTGATCTTCATAAAATCCACGAAGCCTCAATTGACTATAACCCCAGTCACCTACTATGTAATCATACTTATTAAGAATTTCACTGTACCTCGCTTTAAAAGCTTCTTCATTAAATCCATTTTTAGTATCTTCAAGTAATTCATAACAAATATTATTTATACAAATCAAATGATTCTCACCTCTTTAAGAGCTCTAATCCTATCCAATACAAGCTTACCATTACTTTACCATAAATTATATCCTATTCACCATCAATTGCTAAGAGAAAAAAATCAAAAATCGGTCATTATAAGATTGAGGGGGTGCTCAAATTGAAGAAGACATTTTTCATAACTGGTTTATGTTGTATGGCAGCATTGACTGGTTGTATGAATCCGAATGAAGCAGAAGTATATGAGGAAAGTGGATATACAATAAATCAACAGGATAGAAATGAAATATACAATGATGATGGTATTTTAAATAGCGGTGATGAGCAATCAAATTTTGGTTATGTCCGTCACCAAAAGAGCCCTGTTCCTGGAGAGACAAGAACATATAACAACTTGCCAACGTTAAACAGAGAAGTGGTAGCAGATTTAATAAGTAAAATTAGTACAACGTTACCAAATGTAAATGAAGCAGCCACTTTAGTTACAGATGAAGAAGTACTTGTTGTATATGAGACTGATTCAGAAAATCGCTTTGAAACAGCAGACCAAGTAAAAAAATCTGCTTTATCTGTTGTTCCTAGATGGTATCACGTTTACGTTTCAGATAATCCCGTATTAATAAGAGACATAGAACGATTTGGATTACTCGATACAAATGCTCGTGATGTGGACCAAATTCTTGAATCAACAATCTCAAGAATGCTCGAGTCTCCACAAGGTAGAAAAATAAGTACAGGGGAAAATGAGAATGGAGAAATCACTGGCGGCATGAATGATGAATATGAGAAGCGTGCAGGGGAAGAAGATGCTGATAAACACAATATCATGCAACAAAACGGTAACAACAAAATGATAGATGATGGTCATACAACACCGCACGGATTAGGTGGATTAGGGGATTATGACATCTACAAACCCGAAGAAAATGAAAATTTATATAGAACCAATGATAATCGTGGATAAAAAATAGAATCAGCACATGGATAGCGAGCTGTGCACAATTCAGACACAAAAAAGGGGCTTTTCGCCCCTTTTTATGCTTCTTTTGCTTCTACTTCTAGTGCTTCAAGCTTAGCTTTTTTATTTTGCTGAGCTGAATTTACTTGCTCATCTGCGTGGTATGAAGAGCGTACTAATGGTCCAGCTTCACAATGACTAAATCCTTTTGATAATGCGATTTCTTTTAATTCTGCAAATTCATCGGGGTGGTAATATTTTTGTACTTTAAGATGTTTTGTCGAAGGTTGAAGATATTGACCTAATGTAAGAATATCTACATCATTTGCACGTAAGTCATCCATTGTTTCGATGATTTCTTCTTTTGTTTCTCCTAAACCAATCATGATGCTTGATTTAGTCGGGATTGTATCGTTCAATTCCTTAGCACGTTTTAAAAACTCTAAAGAGCGATCATATTTTGCTCTTGCTCTTACTCTGTCAGACAGGCTTCGGACTGTTTCAATATTATGATTCATAATATCTGGTTTAGCATCCATCAATGTTTTTAAATTATC
Organism: Cytobacillus luteolus; assembly: GCF_017873715.1. NCBI lineage: Bacteria > Bacillati > Bacillota > Bacilli > Caryophanales > Bacillaceae > Litchfieldia > Litchfieldia luteola. The sequence goes on along the minus strand of NZ_JAGGKM010000008.1, from coordinate 35,461 downwards.
AAGGACCCCACCCATATCTGAAGGTAAAACTTCAATAGAGGTTAGTGGACTTTTTCTTCTGATAGCTCGTACCGTTTCTGCAAAAACAGCAGCTCCACCATCCTTTAAATCGTCACGGGCAACTGCTGTAACTACAACGTGCTTTAAACCCATAAGTACAACTGAATCTGCTACACGTTCTGGTTCTTGCCAATCTAGCTCATTTGGTAATCCTGTTTTTACCGCACAGAAACGACATGCTCTTGTACACACATCACCTAGTATCATGAACGTAGCGGTTTTTCTCACAGCCCAACATTCATGTATGTTAGGGCATTTAGCTTCTTCACATACAGTATGTAGCTGCTTCTCTCTCATCATTTTTTTTAAGCCAGTATAGTTTTCATTGGTGTTTAATTTTATTTTAAGCCATTCCGGTTTCCGTAAATGTTGTTCTTTTTTTGCCAAAATAATCAACTCCAAATATTATTTCTTAATTCATTATATCGATAATATCAGATGAATCCAACATTGTTCCGTGTCTTTAGTCACTTTATCATACCAAATCTAGAACCTCAAGAAATTGATTTTTGGCAATTTCCATCATTTAGTATTTATTAAAATGGCTCTATTCAACAAACTAATACTATGAAAACATCGAAAGGAGCTACTTATGAGAAAGTTCATTCTCTCTTTTTTAATCATATCACTTATACTTCCATTATTGATATCAACTGCATTTGCAAATTCTGAAATGGACCAGCAACAGATCTATGAAGAGCGAATGCTATTATATAAAAACGCAGAGACGGTTACCCATATTCCATGGTACTATTTTGCAGCGGTTGACCAATATGAAAGAAGCTTACGCCGCTCTCGAAAGGACTTACCAAAAGCTGAAGGGCTTATCGCTATTTATTTTAAACCCGAAATTTGGTCAGGTACGTTAAACCCAGATACTGAGGATACAAACCCTTTGAGTATTAGTATTTTTGGGGGACTTGGGCTTGATGGAAATGGGGATGGAATTGCTGATCGAAACAATGACGAAGATGTATTGTATACAATGGCTAACTACCTATCCAGGTATGGATATGATCATGAAAATTTAAAAATTGCTTTATGGGATTATTACCAACGAGACAAAACGGTTGAAATCATTCTAGGAAAAGTAAAAATTTATAAAGCGTACAATACTCTTGACCTGGACAAAAATGCCTTTCCAGTTCCTCTTCGATTCAATTACAGTTATAAGAATACGTGGGGAGACGCGAGAGGTTGGGGCGGCCGACGGATTCATGAAGGAACAGATATATTTGCAGGATATGGTACTCCCGTACGATCGACTGGTTATGGAATTGTAGAGATTAAAGGTTGGAATAAATATGGTGGTTGGCGTGTTGGTATCCGTGACATTAATAATACCTACCACTACTTTGCCCATTTAAATGGGTTTGCAAAGGATTTAAAGGAAGGGCAAATTGTAGAACCCGGTATGATTATTGGTTCAGTCGGCAGCTCTGGTTATGGACCTCCTGGTACATCCGGAAAGTTCCCTCCTCATCTTCACTATGGAATGTATAAAGATAATGGATACACGGAATGGTCGTTTGACCCTTTTCCTCACTTAAAGAAATGGGAAAGAGCAGAACGAAGGAAGAAAAAATAAAGAAATGGTGGTCAGTTAAAAAACTGACCACCAATATCTTGTCAAATTAATTTTGTTTTGCTTTTTTAACTGCATTGATAATACTAGCAGCCAAACCGCCCCAAATAATAACCATTCCTACTAGCATCATTACAACAGCACTTAATTCCATTATTGTGATACCTCCTTATCAGTAGGTACAGCTAATTTTCCTTTTTCCCATTTTACTAATGAGAAAATAACTCCAACAAGAATTGCTCCAATTGCTACTGACCAACCTGTGTAAAGTAAGAATGAAGTTGGATAACCTTCATAGTTTTCTGCGATATTCGTTCTAATGTTATCAAACATCATATATCCAAGAACGATTGGTGTTACAAAGCCTAAGCAGATTTTCCACCAAGCACCTAACATGATGTCAGACATTGAGTTTGCATGCTCTTTTAATGAATCAACTTCTTTCAGGAACCAAGTTACAACAATTACTTGAACTAATCCTGCAAGAGCAACACCAAAGTTATTAATAAAGTAATCTGCAGCATCTAGGAAGTATAATCCACCCTTAGTTGCAAAGAGAATTGAAATTAAGGCAGATAATCCTCCACCAATTAGTACTGATTTTGTTCTAGAAACTTTGAATTTATCTTGAACACCAGCAACAAACGTTTCAACAATCGAAATTAATGATGATAAACCAGCCAATACTAAGCTTCCAAAGAATAAGAAACCAAAGAATTGATTAAACGCTGGAAATTCATTGATAATCTGCGGAAACACGACAAACGCAAGACCGACACCAGCTGTAACAACTTCTGATACAGCTACATTTTGTTGTGCAGCCATAAATCCTAAAATACTGAATACTCCAATACCAGCTAAAAGCTCAAATGCTGAGTTTCCAAATCCAGTAATAAATGCATTGTTTGTAATATCTGTTTTCTTTGGTAAATAACTTGAATAAGTAATCATAATAGCAAATGCAATTGATAAACTGAAGAAAATTTGTCCATAAGCAGCAACCCAAACCTTACCATCTAGAATTGAATCCCAATTAGGCTTGAAGAATGCATTTAATCCATCCATTGCCCCGTCTAGAGTTAGAGCACGAACGACTATGATGAAGAATAATACCAACAAAGTTGGAATAAAGATTTTATTTGCAACCTCAATCCCCTTCTTAACCCCTTTAAATAAAACCCCTAGAGTAATAAGCCATACTAATATTAATGGAATAAATACACCTGGAACAATTCCACCAACCTGACCTGGAGCTTCAGCAAGCTTTAAGTATTCACCAAATAGGAATCCATTTGGATCGTCCCCCCACTTTAGGTTTAACGCGAATACAGAGTATGACATTGCCCATGCGATAATCACTGCATAATAAGTTGAAATGACGAATGATACAGCTACTTGCCACCAACCAATCCATTCTGCTTTCTTATTCATTCGTGCATAAGTCAAAGGAGCAGATCCTTTGTACTTATGACCCATTGTAAACTCCAATATTAAGATTGGTATACCAGCTGTTAATAAAGCGAATAGATAAGGAATGAAGAATGCTCCCCCTCCATTATCATATGCGACTGCAGGGAAACGCCAAATGTTCCCTAGTCCTACTGCTGAACCAACTGCGGCTAAAATAAAACCTAATCGTGTTCCCCATTGTGGACGATTATCCATATAAATACCTCCCCTTAGCTTGTTCCTTCTATATGTATGAACTATGTCCTACATTAAGAATCGGAACTTTTTATATTTTCTGATTTTTTAATCTAAAGTTAGTATAGCTAGACTTGTCTAAATTGTCAAAACATTATTCAAAAAATATTTTCCAGCTAATATAAAAAGGAAAGAGCTATGCTCTTTCCTTTTATTTACAGATTTTCACTAGTAACTTTATAGGAAAATACTATTCATTCTTTAAAGGTTTATACTAATACCGTTGTCTTTTGTTGTCTAAAAACAAATGTAAAAACTAGCAATGATAATAGCACTACCATAATTCCTAAAATTGTACTGCCCGTCATACCCATTACAATAAAACCAACTGTTGCAATGATTGCAGAAGTAAGTGCATACGGAAGTTGAGTTAATACATGATCAATATGGTGACTTCCTGCACCTGTGGATGAAAGAATTGTCGTATCTGAAATTGGTGAACAATGATCCCCAAATACTGAACCAGCTAGTACTGCTGCTAGTGCAGGTAATAACATTGAAACATCAGTTGAAGCCATAATTTCTCCTGCAATTGGTAACATAATTCCAAATGTTCCCCATGAAGTACCTGTTGAAAAGGCCATTAAACCCGCAACAATAAATAAAATTACAGGTAGATAAGCAATATTAAGATTGGCCTTTTCAACTAATGAAGCAAGGTATGCTCCAGTTTCTAACTGACCAATTAAATCAACAACCATCCATGCTAATAACAGGATGTAGATTGCAGGAAGCATAGATTTTATTCCTTCAATAATTCCCTTGAAGAATAAACCTGCCGAAATTGACTTTTTCGTCATAACTTGATTAAAGAATAAGATAAACACAACAAGTAAACCTAAAAGACCACCATATAAAAGAGAAGCTGCAACATCGGTATTTTCAAAGATAGCTAGTAGCGTTCTATTCTCTTCCGTAGCGGTAAAGCCTGTCCAAATCATTGAACCGACAGTCCCAATTACTAAAGCGATAATTGGCCATATTAAATCACCAATCGTTCCTCTGTCACTTTGAGGTAAATCCTGTTTTAAGTCTCCGATAACAGGTTTGGCTGGATCAATCATTTCTCCTAATTTAACAGCCCTTTCCTCATGACCCTTCATACTACCAAGATTAATGTTAAAAATGGTCGTTACAAAAACCATCAAAATAGCTGTAATAACATATAAATTCATTGGAATCATCTGAATGAAGGCAGACAATGCAGTATATTCACTAATTCCATGAGTTGCCAGAATTGTCCCTATAATGGCAATGATATATGCACCCCAGCTAGAAATTGGAGAAACTACACAGATTGGCGCAGAAGTTGAGTCAATAATGTACGCAAGTTTTGCGCGTGAGACTCTATAACGATCAGTTAATGGTTTACTTACCTGACCAACAGCTAAAGCATTAAAATAATCATCGATAAAGATTATAATTCCAAGAATTGCAGCAAGTAATTGAGCACCGACTCTAGACTTTATTCGTCTCCCTGCCCACTCTCCAAATGCACGACTACCTCCTGTTACTGATATGAAAGCAGTAATTACTCCTAAGAGTAATAAAAAGAAGACAATATACATATTCCAAGTGTTTAGAGAACCCTCCGATACAAAGATGGCTTTAAAACTACTCCAAATGGAGTTGAATGCCTCTGATAAGAAAAACAGTATCCCACCTTCTTTTACAGCGTTCCATTGTAAAACTAGTGCTGCTGATACGATCCCTACTCCTAATGAAAGCAAAACTTTTCTAGTTAAAATAACCATTAAGATTGCAACCAAAGGAGGGATTAAAGAATAAATTGTTCCAGTCATGATAACCTCCTATTATTGTAAAAAAATTAACACAAGGTGTTTCTGGGGCATTCCTACCATGATGTAAAAAAAGGCACAAAAAAAAGAGTAATGATAGAAAATAACTATCACTACTCTTAGTAGATATGTTATCCTCCATCACGATCAGTAGCCCCTCATTATGAATGGATCTCATAATGACAGTGATACCCTTGTTAAAGGTAACACCAACAAAGATGATTTGACGCTCATCTTTGCTTCGGCAAAAAGCCCTTTCATTCATGCTCAACGTTGTCATCCTCACATGAACTACTCTTTCTTTTTGCACCTCTACCTCATCGATCAGATAAGGTGTTATTAAGTTATTAAAAATACTATATTATTATAGTAATTAATCTACAAAAAATCAATCATTTTCTAGTTTCCATTACGTGGTAATTGAATAGCGGGTGGCGCACTGTCTCCACCATTATTATAGTAATCTGGAACCTTACCATTAACTAATTGAGCAACTACTGGTACTGTTCCTGTAGCATGTATTTCATCCGTTGCAAAGGGGAGAATTACCCTCACTGTTACATTAAGCTTAACCTCAATCTTTATAATCGTATTATTAATTCCCGACTCCTCAATTTCAGTGATAATATCTGGCATTACATCTCCGATTAAATGAAATCGAACAGGAACCTTAGGACCTAAGTTACCTAATAGTGCATTATTCGTCGCTGCTCCTAGTGGAACCTCAAAATAAAATCCTGAGTTTTTTGTATCATCATCGGTTTCAATTACTACTTCCGGTATTTCAAGTGCATTTACATTCCCTTCATCCACATAGCGAAGGTACTGCTCAACCTTATCTGTTGTCAAAGTTGCCACTCGGTTAATTGCATTCGTATTATAGTAAACACCGGTTATGTCTCCATTAGAATCTTGTTGAATATTAATAATTTCTTCTGCACTTAATTCCTCTTCGGTAATCTGTTTATTAACTGCATTTTTTATAACTAATGTAGCGATCCTTTTCGTTTCGTTTTCCGCATACGCCATTAGTACAGGCTCAATCCCCTTATTAACCATGATTAATCCAGCAGCAGTAGAGAAGATGAAAAAGACAAATGTAAGTAAGAATACATAACGAAAAGGCAATGGTCCTCCTCGGGGAAGGCGTCCTCGATATTTTGCCATCACTTTTCCCCCCTTTACAAGCTATGTTTATGCATTTGGAAAGGGGTCTAGGCCAATTTTTTCAAAAATAAAACAACCTACATAACGATAGGTTGTCTTCATGTTATTGATTCGTACTCAGATTTTCTCCAACAAGTGTTGTATCACATTTTGTTATAACTAAATCAAGCTTCTGCTTAAGATCTACTTCATAAGGGTTTTCTAAGTCCCTTCCACTTTCCTCTAATATTCTAATGACCGGTCTTTCACTTAAGCCTTGATTTTGTTTTGAAACAATCCCTTTTCTACCATCGTTTAAATAGACTGTCAGGCCTACTGGATATATAACAACAGCCTTTCTAAAAGCTTCAACAATTTTGGTGTCAAATAGGTTTCCAACACCTGAGTATAGAATTTCTAGTCCTTCATGTGGAAGCATAGCGCTTCTATAGACACGATTTGAAGTGACAGCATCAAACACATCTGCAACTGCCATTACCTTAGCAAACTCATGTATTTCTGGCCCTTTTATCCCTCTTGGATATCCGGAGCCGTCTATCCTCTCATGGTGCTGGAAGGCACAATGCGCCGCAACAAGTGGGACCGTAGGCATTCTTCTAAGAATTTCAAAGCCGTGTTCAGTATGGAGCTTAATCGTTTCAAACTCTTCCAAGGTGAGTCTACCTGGTTTCATCAAAATATCAATTGGAACCGTCATCTTACCAACATCATGTAAAATTGCCCCAATACCTAAAATCTCAAGTTGCTTTTCAGACATTTTAAGCTGTGTACCAATAGCTAATGTATATAGGGTTACATTTAACGAATGTGTGAAAATATAATTGTCATATGTGTATACTTCTGACAAGAGTGTAATTAAATCTTTATTATTTTTAACTTCATGAACAACAGAACGGATAACCTTTAAAAGATGTTTAGAATTCTTTTCTAAAAACAACGATCCAGAAGAATGTTTTTCCTTTTGCAAGTCAATAAATATAGTTTCAATGGTCTTAATTGCTTCTTTTCTCAGTGTCCTAGGTATCGGTTGAACCGTTTCAATATCCTCAGTTCTATTATCTTTAACGTAAACAAATGTAATTCCTAGCTCTAATAGCCTTACGATCATTCGCTCAGTTAGAGGGACATCTTCACTAATTAAAACTTGTCCGTTTTCATTATAGATTGCTTTAGCCAAGATTTTTCCAGGTGCTAGTGATTTTGTAGAAACTAATATCATAATGTACCCCTTCAATAATATCTCTTTCGCTATCGTATACTGAAACTGATTATTTGTAAAACATATATTGTGTAAATCCTAAAAAACTTCACAATTCATTTCAAAATAAGAAGAGGCCTTTTTAAAGACCTCCTACACTTGTTTTATATCATTTTTAAAAGGGCATCTTTCCCCTTCATTCCTGCAGTAATCCCAATATTTTCAGCTTCTATAGTAACTGATTCTAACGGAGCATCAAGTAGTTGATCAATTGTTCGAACTCCTACAGCCCTACCCGCAATAATTCCGCGGTCCTTTAGTTTTTCATTTAAAAGGGCAACATCTAGAGCTCCACACATGATATACCCTTTTTCATTCGTTACCGCCATAAAATTCGTCTTAGGCAGTTTTACCGTGATAGCAGTAAATTGGTGTGAATCGATTATTATTGGAGTCATCGTTACCATAAACTAATTACACCCCTTTCACTAATCAATTTATGAAAAGAGATATAATTTGTGTATAATTTTATATAGTTTATGGCCTTTTTTCCTCCTTTAATTAAGTCCCTGAAAAATTAAACGGATACCAAGGATAATCAGAATAATGCGGAGCAAGTTGATTACCGTGTTTCCTTTTAGTTTTGTATTAATTTTTGCTCCTAATATGGCTCCCACCCATGCTCCTGGCACTAATACTAGTGTTAAGAGCCAATTAACATTGCCTAATCCGATATGAGCTATCGAACTTGTAATTGCTGATAGAAAGATCATAAACATTGAAGTTGCAACAGCAATATGAGGTGGGAACATAAATAATAAAATCATTGCAGGCACCATGAGTGAACCCCCACCAACTCCGAACAATCCCGATATAAAACCAACCAGAAATGAAATTGGCAATGCAATAAGTGGATTAAATCCGTAGTAAGATTCCACTCCTTCCTCGTTCGTAAAAGAACGTTTATAGTGGTATCTGGTTTCTGATGTTTTCATTGGCTTTATTTTGTTCCGAACCATTAAAATGATTGAGATAAAAATCATAAAAATTCCAAAATACAAAGAAAAGGTTTGTACATCCATTGCTTTATTTACAAATGCACCAACGATCCCCCCTGGTCCACTGCCGATAAAAAATAATAAGCCACTTTTATAATCTACTGTTTTGTATTTCATATAAGCTAATGTTGAGGAAAGACCTGTGAAAATAACAACAATAAGGGAAGTACCTACCGCTACTTGAGGTGAAATATTCCCAAAGCTAGGTATGATGGTGCCTAAATAAATCAAAGCAGGAACAACAACAATCCCCCCACCTAAACCAACTAAACTTCCTAACGTACCAGCGACAATTCCAACTACTAAAAGTAAAACCCATTCCACTATGTTTCAACTCCATTAAGGGGTTAGAGATGGTCAAAAAAGTCTAACTGACGCGGAGCTAAGCCCTCATAGTCTAAATCTAATAACTGAATAAATTGCTTAGCATTATCAGCAGCATCTCCACCAGAATTATTATTAAATAACACATAGACATCCTTTGATTGTGTATGTAGAGCTTTTATATGGTCTGCCCATTCGCTCAATTCTTTTTCATTATATCTGTAAAGGTAACGAACCTCTCGCCAGTTCCCAGCACTTGGCTTTTGCCATCCATGAAGGTTACGCCCATGAAATCTGACTAAAGTTGCTTCTTTGTTGGTAGGCTTTAATACTGTAGGAATGGAGCCACTTCCCGCCTGGGGCTCATCACAAATACTATGAATCCAGTTTTGGCTTGTCATAAAGCTTATTGTTTTATCATGAAACTGGGGCGAAAACCATGATTGATGTCTAAATTCTAACGCCAAAGGTAATCCCTTCATTTCTTCCTTACACCATCGTAGGTAGTTGACATTTTCCCTTGTACATTCAAACCAAGGGGGAAATTGAAAAAGAACCATTGCCAGTTTATCAGCAGTTTGATAAGGCTCAAGGGATTCTCTGAAGGCTATGAACATCTCTTCCTTTGATTGAAATGGAATTTCTCCGCGTTGATGGCCTGTCATCCCTTGATACGCTTTCACAATAAATTGAAAAGAAGGAGGAGTGTCTTTCACCCAACGTTCTACATTTTTTTGAGGTTGTATGGCGTAAAAGCTTGAATCCACTTCAACTATTGGAAAATGACCCGCATATTGTTTTAGTTTACTGCCTGAATTCGTACCAGCTTGATAGAGACTATCTTGATCACCCCAGCCGGTAACACCGACGTATATCATCGGTCTTCCTCCTTTGAAAAATAGACCCCCGGCGATGGCCGAGAGTCTAAGTAATGTCATTTATTATCTCACTTCATGGGGAGTTTGACAATTTTCTAATCTTATATTTTTGAATGTTGAAAATATAGAAGGTTTTACTTACAATTATTTTGAAAGGAAGTGGACTATGATAATTAAAACTCGTGAAGAACCACTTGAATTGAAGCTTCTTCGATATTTAAACAACCGCATGAAACTGTCTGATAAAGAGGTGAATTACCTTATAAGTTTAGAGAAAGGATTTAAGGGGGAAGAAAAGTATGATGACTGGTTGAAAAAGTACCTCATCGGTGAATGGATTGTAATAAATGATCTATTACTCAATTATAACAAAAACGTTTTTCAGATAGACTCTTTGTTAGTTTCAAGCAAGAAAATCTATCTGTTTAACGTTAAAAATTATGAGGGTGATTTTTATATTGAATCTGATAGATGGTATTCACCGTCGGGTAGTGAAATTAAAGACCCATTACTTCAATTGAATCGTAGCGAGACATTATTACGACAATTTCTTGTAGACCTTGGGTTTGGCACCCAAATTGAGTCCTTACTTATTTTTATAAACCCCGAGTTCCATCTTTATCAAGCACCTCTGAAACTTCCTGCTATTTTCCCTTCACAGCTAAATCGTTTCATGACCAAATTAAATATGAGCACGGCAAAATTAAGGTTTAGAGATATAGAATTTGCAAAAAAACTAGTTACTTTTCATAGAGAAGATGATCCTTACTCAAGATTATCGGATTATAGCTTTGATAAGCTTAAGAAAGGAATTATATGTGCAGGCTGTAACTCATTTTTTGGTAAATGTTCTTATAATACTTTGGTATGTTCAAAGTGTGGTTTTATCGAGGATGTGGTTTCAGCTGTTATGCGGAGTGTAGAGGAATATCAGTTATTCTTTCCCGATAAAAAAATAACAATGAACTCGATTCATGAATGGTGCGAAGTAATTACATCAAAAAAAGCAATTAGAAGGATTCTTAAAAAAGAGTTTAGACAATTGGGACATGGTAGCTCTGCTTATTATGTTAATGAGTAAGTTGTGTTTATTTATAAGAAACACCTAAACACTTTGGTTTCTCTAGTTTGCGCTTTATTACATCTAGAGGAACCATTTACTCCTTTTGATTACTCTGATTTCCAACTTCTTACATACAGAGGAATCATCCCCCCCTTTTGGTTACTCCAGTTTCCAACTTCTTACATACAGAGGAACCATCCACTCCTTTTGGTTACTCTAGTTTCCAAATTATTACATACAGCGGAACCACCCACTCCTTTTGGTTACTCCAGTTTCCAACTTTTTACATACAGAGGAACCATTCACTCCTTTTGGTTACTCAAGTTTCCAACTTCTTACATACAGAGGAACCATTCACTCCTTTTGGTTACTCCAGTTTCCAACTTATTACATACAGAGGAACCATCCACGCCTTTTGGTTACTCCGGTTTCCAAATACTTACATACAGCGGAACCATCCACTCCTTTTGGTTACTCCGGTTTCCAACTTCTTACATACAGAGGAACCATCCACTCCTTTTGGTTACTCCAGTTTCCAACTTCTTACATACAGAGGAACCATCCACTCCTTTTGGTTACTCCAGTTTCCACTTCATACATACGCAGGAGTCAATTATTAGGATTTTTCAAAAACAAAAAAAACTCGTTCGAGAATCCCCTCGAACGAGTTTATAACATTACCCGATTGAACCTTCCATCTCGAACTTGATCAAACGGTTCATTTCAACCGCATATTCCATTGGAAGTTCTTTTGTGAATGGCTCAATGAAGCCCATAACGATCATTTCAGTTGCTTCTTGCTCTGAAATACCGCGGCTCATTAGGTAGAATAATTGCTCCTCTGATACCTTTGATACTTTCGCTTCATGCTCTAATGAAATGTTGTCATTTAAGATTTCGTTGTATGGAATTGTATCTGAAGTAGATTGATTATCCATAATTAATGTATCACATTCAATGTTTGCACGAGCACCATCAGCTTTACGACCGAAGTGAACAATACCACGGTACGTTACTTTACCACCATGTTTAGAAATAGACTTCGATACAATCGTAGATGAAGTATTTGGTGCTAAGTGAATCATCTTAGCTCCTGCATCTTGGTGCTGACCTTTTCCTGCAATCGCAATAGAAAGAGTCATACCACGAGCTCCTGCACCTTTAAGGATAACTGCTGGATACTTCATTGTTAATTTAGAACCGATGTTACCATCAATCCATTCCATTGTTGCATTTTCTTCTGCAACCGCACGCTTCGTAACTAGGTTAAATACGTTGTTAGCCCAGTTTTGAATTGTAGTATAACGGCAGTATGCATCTTTTTTAATGATAATCTCAACTACCGCACTGTGTAGAGAGTTTGTTGTGTATACTGGAGCTGTACAGCCTTCAACATAGTGTACATGTGCACCTTCATCAACGATGATAAGTGTACGCTCAAACTGACCCATGTTCTCAGAGTTGATACGGAAGTATGCTTGAAGTGGTGTATCCACTTTGATACCTTTTGGAACATAGATGAATGAACCACCAGACCATACTGCTGAATTAAGAGCAGAGAACTTGTTATCTGTATTAGGAATAACTTTTCCGAAGTGCTCACGGAAGATATCTTCATTTTCCTTTAAAGCAGTATCTGTATCTTTAAATACGATACCTAATTCTTCAAGGTCTTCCTTCATGTTATGGTAAACAACCTCTGATTCATATTGTGCTGAAACCCCTGCAAGATACTTTTGCTCAGCTTCAGGAATACCTAATTTATCAAATGTAGCTTTGATTTCTTCAGGTACTTCATCCCAAGAACGCTCAGATTTTTCAGATGGTTTTACATAATACGTAATTTCATCGAAGTTTAAGCTCGCCATATCGCCACCCCATTGCGGCATTGGCATGCTGTAGAAATGCTCTAAAGATTTTAGACGGTATTCTAACATCCATTGTGGCTCTTTTTTCATACGAGAGATTTCTTCAACAATCTCTTTTGTTAGACCACGTTTTGAACGGAAAATCGAAACGTCTTTATCTGCAAATCCATACTTGTAATCGCCAATATCAGGCATCTTTTTAGCCATCTGTTTCACTCCTTCAGAGGGAGAATGTGAACGATAAGAAGTTCTTTCTACCCTTTATTGTTTTTGGCTGTTTAAGCCTTTTTCCATGGCCTTCCATGCAAGTGTTGCACATTTGATGCGGGCTGGAAACTTAGCTACGCCTTGAAGTGCCTCTATATCACCTAAATCAATGCTATCATCATAGTCTTTACCTTGCATCATATCTGAGAAAATTTGAGAAAGTTTAAGAGCAATGTCAATTGGTTGCCCTTTGATTGCTTGTGTCATCATGGAAGCCGATGACATTGAAATGGAACAGCCTTCCCCTTCAAACTTCGCATCAATTACTTTCCCATCTTCTACTATCATTGTTAATTGTATGCGATCACCACATGTTGGATTATTCATATCAATTGTCAATGATTCGTTATCTAACACACCACGATTTCGCGGATTTTTATAATGATCCATAATTACTTGTCGATACAATGTGTCTAAATTGTTATTAAAAGCCATTGCTGAAATACTCCTTTGTTTTGATGAGTCCTTCAACTAGTTTATCAATTTCTTCTTCGGTATTGTAGAGGTAAAAACTTGCACGTGCTGTGGCAGATGCGTTTAACCATTTCATCAACGGCTGTGCACAATGGTGACCCGCTCTCACTGCAATACCTTCTGCATCTAATACAGTTGCTACATCGTGTGGATGTACATCTGTTATATTAAAAGTCACAAGACCAGCTCGCTCTTTTGGACCATAAATCGTTAATCCATCAATTTGAGACATTCGATTCATTGCATATTCCGCAAGTTTATGTTCATGTGCTTCAATGTTCTCTAGTCCAACTTCGCTAAGAAAATCAATTGCAGCTCCAAGCCCAATTGCTCCTGCAATGATTGGTGTACCTGCTTCAAATTTCCAAGGCAGATCCTTCCATGATGATTCATATAAACCTACAAAATCAATCATTTCCCCACCAGTTTCAACAGGCTGCATGTTTTCGAGCAATTGTTTTTTACCGTAAAGAACACCGATTCCTGTAGGACCACACATTTTATGTCCAGAAAATGCAAGGAAATCACAATCTAAGTCCTGTACATCTATTTTCATATGTGGGGCAGCTTGTGCGCCGTCAACCATCATTATTGCACCATGTTTATGAGCAATTTTTGCAATTTCTTTTACAGGATTGATGGCACCAAGAACGTTTGAAACTTGCATTACAGAAACGATTTTTGTGTTTTCTGTAATAGTCTCTTCTGCATCCTTAAGCGATATCGAACCATCTTCTTGAAGAGGAATATACTTTAAGGTAGCCCCTGTTTGTTTTGCGAGTTGTTGCCAAGGAATGATATTTGCATGGTGCTCCATGTAAGTAATAACGATTTCGTCACCCTGCTTTACATTGTCACGACCATAGCTTGCAGCTACTGTATTAATAGCTGTAGTCGTACCTCTTGTAAAGATAACTTCCTCAATCGAATGCGCATTGATAAATTTACGGACTTTTTCACGAGCACCTTCATACCCATCAGTCGCTCTAGTACCAAGCGTGTGAACACCGCGGTGAACGTTTGAATTGTATTCTCTATAATATTTATCAAGAGCTTCAATAACTTTAATTGGCTTTTGTGATGTTGCAGCACTGTCAAGGTAGACAAGTTGTCTACCATTGACCTCTTGGTGAAGGATTGGAAACTGTTCACGAATATCTTGGATATTCATTATTTTACTTTCCTTTCGATAACCTCAATAAGCTGCTTTTTAACACCTTCAATTGGAAGCTCATTAACAACAGGTGCTAAGAAACCATGAATTACTAAACGCTCTGCTTCTTTCCTAGAAATACCACGGCTCATTAGATAGTAAAGTTGAATAGGGTCTACTCGACCTACTGAAGCAGCATGACCTGCAGTAACATCATCTTCATCGATTAATAGAATCGGATTTGCATCTCCGCGAGCCTTTTCACTTAACATAAGAACACGAGATTCTTGTACAGCGTTTGACTTCGAAGCGCCATGCTCGATTTTACCAATTCCATTAAAGATTGAACTTGCACTGTCTTTCATTACACCGTGCTTTAAGATAAAACCTTCAGAATTTTTGCCGAAATGCACAACACTTGTTGTAAAGTTTTGTTTTTGCTCACCACGACCTACAACAACTGTTTTTGTGTCTCCGAAAGAACCGTCGCCCATTAGGTTCGTGATATTCTCAGAGATTGTATCCCCATCATTCATTAGGCCTAATGCCCATTCGATTTTACTATCGCGACCAGCAACACCACGACGATTTACATAAGCAGTAACACCTTTAGCTAAGGTATCTACTGCACCATATGTGATTTTTGCGTTATTGTTCGCGATCACTTCAGAAATAATATTTACAACTGAATCTTTTACTTCAGAAGTAGAAATATAGTTTTCTACATAGGTTACTGAACTATTGTCATCCGCGACAACAATAACATGATTGAAAAGTGTCGCATCTGCATTTTCATGAATGTAAATTGCTTGGATTGGTGCTTTTACTTCAACGTTTTTCGGAACGTATAAGAATGCCCCACCATTAACCAATGCAGCATGTAAAGCTGTTAATCTGTGCTCATCTACTTTTACGCCATTTTGCATGAAATACTTTTGTAAAAGATCACCATGCTTAGCTGCAGCAGTGTGAATATCAGTGAATATGACACCTTGCTCTTTTAATTCGTCTGATAAGACAAGAAAAGCTGGTGTGTTATCACGTTGAATATATAAATTTTTGTTTTCTTCTTTTAAATCGACCAAGGATTTAACTTCTTCTGGAAGTTCATCTAAAGATGCAAAAGGAGCACTTTTCACAACATGATTTTTGAATTGTGTAAAGTTCCATTTATCAATTTTTGTTTTATCTGGTTTAGGCATAGGTAATTCTTCTACTTTAGCAAGAGCTTGTAAGCGAAGGTCTAGTAGCCATCCAGGTTCTCCTAGTTCTTTAGAAAAGTTGCTGACATAATCCTGATCGAATGATTTCGTATCAATTGTCATGTTAATCCCCCTAACGCTTATGCTTCTTGCCCGACAGTTTCATCTTCAATACCTAATTCTTGCTTAATCCAGTCATATCCTTCTGCTTCTAAACGGTGAGCTAATTCAGGACCACCAGATTTAACAACTCGTCCTTGCATCATAACATGTACCTTATCAGGAGTAATGTAGTTAAGTAAACGTTGGTAGTGAGTGATGATTAAGCAACCAAAGTCTTCTCCACGTTTTTCATTAATTCCTTTAGATACAACCTTTAGCGCATCTATATCTAGTCCTGAATCGATTTCATCTAAAATAGCAATTTTAGGATCGATCATCATTAATTGTAGGATTTCATTACGTTTCTTTTCTCCACCTGAAAATCCTTCATTTAGGTAACGTTGTGCCATATCTGGATCCATTTCAAGGAATTCCATGTTTTTATCCATTGTACGGATAAATTTCATTAGTGAGATTTCATCGCCTTCTTCACGCCTTGCGTTCATTGCCGAACGTAAGAAATCTGCATTTGTTACCCCACTAATTTCACTCGGATATTGCATTGCAAGGAATAGACCTGCACGTGCACGCTCATCTACTTCCATTTCAAGAACGTCTTCTCCGTCAAGTGTAATTGAGCCACTTGTAACTTCATATTTTGGATGTCCCATGATCGCTGATGATAAAGTTGATTTACCTGTACCATTTGGTCCCATGATTGCGTGAATTTCTCCACCCTTAACCTCAAGGTTTACACCCTTAAGGATCTCTTTACCATCAATTGATACATGAAGATCTTTAATTGTTAAAGTTGAACCTGCCATTACAATACCTCCATTTTTACAAAAAAAAATTTTGTATAGGTTAGACTTATCGTCATTACCCTTATTCTCATTTTATTCTCATTCTAATCTTATAACAAATTAAAAGTGATAGCAACCTTTTGAGCTTTCTACAATAATTTTAGAATTATGTGTTTTCTATTTCTTCATTGTGCTATTTTTTTACCTAGGCTCAAATTTATATTCTTTCTATTTTTACACTTAAAGTTAAAAACCATTCTGTTTTTGAGGAATACCTATATAAATAAGAAAAAACCAGAAATCACTTCTGGTTTTTTCGTCGATATATTAAATTGAATGAACTTTACTGTCCAATCGTGCAATTAATAATTTCCCTTTTACATAATCCTGTTCACGTTTCTGTTCAACTTTCATTCTTGCTTCGACATTGGAGCTATACACCTCATAACTTATCCCATGAGCCTGGTGCATGGCCTTCTCCATTTCGCTTGTGTAATTCAAATTCAGTTTTTCACTGATAATGAATCATTCCTTTCATTTATTTAAAAGTTAAATTAACCATATGCCAATACTAACACCTTGAATCTCATCCTAACAAATTGCAAATTTCAGTAAAAAATAATCTCCCCCTTTATTTATAGCCACACTTCAAATCAGGCATGATAATTGATTAAAATTGGAATAAAATACTCTCATTTCCTCGCTTTTATTCAAAATCACCAAAAAAAGGTGCCTGATCTGTGTCAGACACCTACAAATTATTATTCACTTACTGGGACAACTGCCCCTTCATATTTTTCTAAAATGAAGTTTTGAATTTGTTCAGAACGAAGTACTTCAACTAGCGTTTGAATTTCAGAACGGTTTTCATCGCCTGTTCTTACTGTAATAATGTTAACATATGGTGATTCTGAACCTTCAAGTGCAATGGAGTCTTCCTTAGGATTCAATCCAGCGTCAATCGCATAGTTTGTGTTAATTAAGACTGCGTCACCCTCATCATTATTGTAAACCTGTGGAAGATATCCCGCATCTACATCAGCTTTGAACTCAAGGTTTTTCGGGTTGTCTACAATGTCATCAATTGTTGCAGTCGTTGTATCAATACCTTCTTTTAGCGTAATTAAGCCCTCTGTTTGAAGCATTGTTAAAATACGACCATGGTCAGCTACTGAGTTACTCATAATAATTAACGCACCTTCAGGTAATTCATCTAAACTTTTATATTTTTTCGAATAAACACCAATTGGCTCAATATGAATTCCACCAGCATTCACAAAATCATAACCATTATCAGCAATTTGTGCTTCTAAATACGGAATATGTTGAAAGTAGTTCGCATCAATTTCTTTATCTGCTAATGCTCTGTTTGGCAAAATATAATCTTGGAATGGTACAATCTCAAGTTCAATTCCCTTTTCTGCTAACAATGGTATTGCTTCTTCTAAAATCTCTGCATGTGGAACATTTGAAGCACCTACAACTAATTTAACTGCTTCAGCTTCATCCCCTGCAGTATTATTATCTTCGTTAGTTGCTGTCCCACAAGCTGCTAGGGCTAAAAGCAAAATAAATAATGATAGTGAATATAACGTTTTTTTCATGTTAAATCTCTCCTTATCTTTTATCTAATTTTGAAGTGACAATGTCACCGATAAACTGAAGTATAAAAACAATAATTAAAATTAAAACAGTGGCAATAAATGTTACATCATTATTGCCTCTTTGAAACCCTTCTAAATAAGCAAGGTTTCCTAGACCGCCAGCTCCGATTACTCCAGCCATAGCTGTATATCCTACAAGAGCAATGGCTGTTACAGTAATTCCGGACACTAACGCTGGCATAGATTCAGGTAGTAAAACCTTTGTAATGATTGTAGTTGTTGTGGCACCCATTGATTTGGCTGCTTCAATAACCCCTTTATCAATTTCTCTAAGAGCAATTTCAACCATTCTTGCATAGAACGGAGCTGCTCCGATTATTAGAGCAGGAAGGGCAGCATTTGCACCTAGTATTGTACCAACTATTGTTTTAGTAAATGGAATCAGCAAAATAATTAAAATAATAAATGGAATAGAACGGAAAATATTTACGATGGCTGCAATAACTGAATTCATAGCCTTACTTTCCCATATGTTCCCTTTAGAAGTAAGAAATAATAACAAACCTAAAATAATGCCTAAGATAAATGTCGCGATGACCGAGATTCCAGTCATGTATAGTGTTTCATTGGTAGCCGTTATAACTTTTTCCCACTTAACATTTGGTAATAGCTCCTCAAGCATTTGCTATCACCTCCACTTCAACTTGCTCGCTATGAATATAATCAATTGCTTTATCGATTTCGCTAGTGTCTCCATCAACATGGATAAAAAGAGTACCGTAAGAACCACTTTGGGTTTGTGAGATTTTCCCTTGAAGAATGTTAACGTTTAGATTAAAGTTTCGAATTAAATTTGTCATCAATGGACGTTCAGCAGCATCTCCTACAAAAGTGAGTTGGATGACTTTACCGTTTGGATATTGATCAAGCAAGTGCTCAATCGTTTCTTTTGTTTCCTCTGGCTCCGTCACTTGTTTTACGAATCTTTGGGTGATTGGCATCTTAGGTTTCCTAAATACCTCTAAAACCTGACCTTGCTCAACTATCTTTCCATCTTCCATAACTGCAACACGGTGGCAAATTTTCCTGATAACATGCATCTCATGAGTGATAAGCACAATTGTTAGACCTAAGCGCTCATTTATATCTACCAGCAAATCTAAGATTGAGTCTGTTGTTTGTGGGTCAAGCGCTGAGGTAGCCTCATCACAAAGTAACACTTTGGGATTGCTTGCTAGTGCCCTTGCAATACCTACTCTTTGCTTCTGTCCTCCACTAAGCTGTGAAGGATAGGCTTTTTCTCTTCCCTCAAGTCCCACTAACTTTACTAACTCATCAACGCGTCTAAGTCTTTCTTTCTTTGGCACTCCAATAATCTCTAAAGGAAACTCGATATTCTCGCTAACTGTACGTGACCACAACAAGTTAAAATGTTGAAAAATCATACTTATTTCCTGTCGTGCTTTTCTTAACTTGTTTCCTTTAGCACTGGTAATTTGATGGCCTGCTACAGATATTGAGCCTTCTGTTGGAATTTCAAGTCCATTTAATAGTCTGATTAATGAGCTTTTCCCAGCTCCACTGTAACCAATGATTCCAAAGATTTCTCCTTGTTTAATGTCTAGGTTAACGCCATCAACAGCAGTCACTGATCCTGTTTTCGATTTATAAATCTTTTTTACATTTTGCAATGTAATCATCTATTTCTCACCTTCTTTAAGTAACTACTTCTGTTTAGTTTGGTTCTTCAAGCGTAGGATAATGTAAATATTCTTAAATATGGACAGGACTTATTTAGTTTATCAATGTCTCTTTTCTCAAATATTGTTGTTTACAGATTTAACTTTGACCGTTCCTTTGCGCTACAGGCATTTGCTTTCCGCGGGGAGGAAGTCAAGCCTCCTCGACGTTCCCTCTGCGGGTCTCGACCTTTCCTCTACTTCCCGCAGGAGTCAAATGCCTTCCGCTCCAATCCACTATCAAATAATTACCTAATAAGCAACTTTCATTGCGTAAAGAGCCTAACAAAAAACAAAAAGCCCTTCTACTCAAATGAGCAGAAAGGCATACGTAATATAGTCCTTCCTCTCATTTCCCAAAGCAATAGCTTTGTGTGAATTGGCACCATTTCAACATAGTTGACGGTTGCCGGGCTTCATAGGGCACATCCCTCCACCTCTCTCAATAAGAGTTACACTTTATTCAATTATCGCTTTAAAACAGTTAAGTATTAATTGAGTACGAAAGTGAGTATATCATGGGTAAGAAATCAGTGTCAACAAAAATAATATTTTTATATTTTACTATTTTTAAATAGCACTTACTGGCTTTTTAGAAGAAAGTCCTGTTGCCTTTTCAATTGCTTGTTCTAAGTCTTCAAGAAGATCTTCACAATGTTCAATTCCAACTGAAAGCCTGATTAAATCATCAGTCACTCCGGATTTCTTTAAATCCTCGGCCCCTAATTGCTGATGAGTGGTACTTGCAGGATGGATGATTAAGCTCTTGGCATCCCCTACATTCGCTACATGAGACCAAAGAGTTACATTATTAATGACTTTTGCTCCAGCTTCCCTGCCACCTTTGATTCCAAATACAACAACTGCACCAGCACCTTTAGGTAAGTACTTCTTCGCTAATTCCTTTCCAGGATGTTCTTCATGCTCCGGGTATAATACCCACTCTACACCAGGATGCTCATCTAAGTAGGAGACGATCTTTCTCGTATTTTGAATATGCTCTTTCATCCGGACATGCAGTGTTTCCAGTCCTAAGTTAAACTGAAATGCATTAAATGGGCTAATGGCCGGACCTAAGTCCCTTAATAACTGAACTCTTGCCTTCACAATAAAAGCAACAGGCCCTAACGCTTCTGAGTATACTAAATTATGATAGCTCGGATCAGGTGTTGTAAATCCAGGAAACTTTGCCGAGTTCCAATCAAATTTCCCTCCATCTACAATAATCCCTCCAAGAGTAGTACCATTCCCAAGCAACCATTTTGTTGCTGAGTGAATTACTATATCTGCACCATGTTCAATTGGCCTGCATAGATATGGTGTGGCAAACGTGTTGTCAATGATTAATGGAATACCAGCTTCATGTGCAATTTCAGCAACTGCTTCTATATTTAAAATATCCAAGCTAGGATTTCCTATTGTTTCAGCAAAGAGGGCTTTTGTATTAGGAGTGATTGCCTTTTTGAAATTAGTAGGATCAGACGGATCCACAAAATGAGTATCTATTCCGTACTTTGGTAACGTGTTTGCAAACAAATTATAGGTACCACCATATAAAGTAGATGCAGAGACAATTTCATCACCAGAACTGGCAAGATTTAAAATAGCTGTTGTAATAGCTGCCATCCCACTTGCAACTGCTAAGCTACCAACACCACCCTCCAATTGAGCAACTCTTTCTTCAAAAACAGTTACCGTAGGATTGTGAATCCGGGAATAGATATACCCTGGTTCCTTTAAAGCAAATAGATTTGCAGCATGTTCTGTATTCTCGAATTTAAAAGCATTTGATTGATAGATCGGAACAGCACGTGCTCCAGTAACTGGATCTGCTTGCAAACCACCATGCACCCCAATTGTTTCTAGACGATACTTTCTCTCACTTCCACTCATTTTCATCTCTCCCTCGCTCTTTTGTGAAATAAAAAAATCCCCTTCATAAGAAGAGGATGAGTTCCATAAGACTCTTCTTATCTTTCAGGCATAAATATACCTGCAGGATTTAGCACCGTGTATCTTACCGGTTGCCGGGTTTCTAAGGGCCAGTCCCTCCACCACTCTTGATAAGTAAACTATTAAATTGATATTATTCTGAATAATAACACCGCAATTACTTACTGTCAATTCCTATTTATCCAATTTTTCTCATTTCTTTATCATGAGATAAGTAGAATATGGATTCGATTAGTAATATATTTCTCAAACTACCAATAACCTCAATATTCTCATGATATATGAGGTCAGTTAGTTTACTAGTCCCGTTTATAACATCCGTTATCCCATTCCCCTTGATTGTTATATGTTCTTCAAGACCATTAGTCACTGAGCTTCTTGTACTTGAAAGGTATAAATAAGCATTTTCCATACTAGTAATTTCAAACTTAATTACGAGTGGTTCTTTTGGTAATAGTAAGACAACATGTTCCAATCCGTAGAGTCTTTCTAAAAAATGTGTTAGTAATTTTTCTAAACCCACGTTGAATCCTCCTCGTACAGTTAGCTTATATATTAATTCCATTAAGTAGTACTATTTCCTCTATAAATCGTTCGACAAAAAGAAATATTTGTGAATAAAAAAGAACAATTTGCTCCATTATTACCAACAAATTGTTCATTTCCCGAGAAATATGTCAATATTATGATGTTTTTGCGACTGCCTTCTGAATTTTGACGAAAGATGTACCTTTAAAGACAAAGTAAAAGTACGTAGAACTCACTAGATAAAGAGCTGCAGTTATGCTAAATACATAAGCATAGCCCCAATATGACCCATAAATTAACACAAAAGATGTCGACACAGGTCCCATCATTGCCCAGCCTAAGGAAAATACCATCTGATTTACTGAGTTAGCAAGACCTTTCATTGAATCATTAACCCTTTCCATCACTAATGATGCTTGAATCGGATTTCCCGCATTCATTAAAGCCTGACGGAATAAGAATCCGATGATCGCTATAATAAGATTTTCTGTGTAGGCTGTCAGCAGTAAGAATGGCAAGGATGCTAACTGGAGAAACACAACAGCCTTCACTTCTCCAACCTTTTTCACTACGATAGGACCTATAATCATAGCCACTGCCGTTGCCGCTTGACCTAAAGACAAAACAATACCAATAACGCTATTACTAGCCTCAAATCGATCGGCAAAATATAGATTTAAGTAAGGAACGACCAATCCTGAACCAAATCCAATTAATAATTGTGCAAAAGCAAATAGTACAATAAGTTTCAATTGTCCCTTCTGATTTTTAAACACTGTCTTGAAAGGGACTTTCTCTTTCTTTTTTGAATCTTTCTCTTTTTTTACTTCTTCCATTTTAAAAATAGGCAATATACCTAAGAGGAATATTACACTCGCAATCAAGAGTGTAATTCTTACACTAATCAAAGGAGTTAACCCAAATAAGAAAACAAATGCATCACTTATGACTCCACCCATTAAATTTCCGACAACATTGGCTACCATCATGAGTGCAAAATGAAAACTAAACAAATGGACCCTTTGTGCTTGAGTTGAATTTTCAGCTAACCAAGGGATAGCTGACACTTGTAGAAATGCCATAGATAAACCCATTAGGAATGCTGTTATGACTAAAAAATGTTCTAACTCAAACAAGCTTCGCAAAAACAATAATAGGGTGGTAAAGAATATACCGTAAATCATTACCTTTTTCCGGCCTAGCTTATCACTTATAATACCTGCTGGAATTAATATAATTGCAGACGCTAAGGCAGTCATGGAAATGATTGTACCGTTAACTTGTTCTGTATAACCTAGTTCTCTTATATAGAAATTATACATGATCATAAAGATACCCATTGCAATTTGAGTACAAATATTTGTAATAATGAAGAGTTTTACGTTTCGATTATAAGTTAAATATTGATGCTTCCAATCCGCTATGATTGTTGTCATTATGCTTTACACCTCAGAATATTTCGCTACCCTAAATAATCATACTTCATTTACAAAAAAATGCAAGAAAAAACACTACCAATAATGATAGTGTCTACTTTAGGGTGTTATATAAATGTTCTACAGATTTAAACGCATAAATCCTGGCATCTGTTAATTTTCCATTCTCAAATTGTAACAAGCAAGGTACACTTTCAATTTCCCATTCTCTTGCTTTTACAGGGATATAGTTTAAATCACATTTTCCCATTGTTTTGTTAGGTACTAACTCCTGTACAACCATCAGCATTCGGCTTGCAACTTGGCATGTACCACACATCGGAGTATAGAGGTATAAACAAAAGGATTGTTCCTCTTGAATTAATTTATTTACTTGTTGCTCAGACCATTCATTTAACATGTTCTATGCCTTTCTATAATAAAAACTCTGCATGCACATCAAAATTGGCACCTAATAAAACGGTTGCTAAGTGCTGCTCTGGGGATGTAGCTACTTCACGGTACATTTTATCAATATAAATGTGTTCAGCTTCTGGCAATTCTCTCATAAATTGTTTTCTTAACTTTTCACCAGCATCGTCTGCATCAACTAAGATATAGACATCCTTATTATATAAATGTTCGATTAATTCGTCTAGTCTTGAAACACTAATCGTACCATTCGTACATATTATCTCAATTTCTTCATTTATGACATTTAATACTTTCTTCTTATCTGACTTTCCTTCTACAATAATTACTTTTTCAAAATAGTCTAATGTCATTTCCCATCACCTTAGTTTCATTGTACAATAGATTTCTTACTATTATTCGTAAATTTTACGAATATCCCTCTATTATTGTATGGAAAAAGGAATAAGATTGTTTATGTTTCTTTATTGGTAATAAACAGAAAAAGCAGTGGAAAGTAACCCACCGCTCTAAACTTATATTAGCACCAGCCATTTTCATAATCACAATCTACATATTTTTGATCAGGTCCTGTGGTTACATCCACATATTTGTATATTTTGTTATTGCCTTGTTCGTATCCTTCCATTAGCTCATACTTGTTCCCTTGGGTATTTAGAACAATTCGTCCAACAAGGGTTGACTCATCATATAAATTCACTTGGTTTTCAGATAACTTTCCAACGATGCGATCAGTAATGTCCATTCGCTTATTTTCCAGTACCAATTCAAGCACCCTTTCTTTACTTACTTATCGTTAGGGTGTCCATGTAGAGTGATGTTACTCAAAAAAAATAGGAATTAGCAATTGCTAATTCCTTGTTATTTTAGTCTTCTTTAGTCATTGCTTCATATTCTTCAGCCGTCATAAGCTTATCAATCTCGCCTAGGTCACTAGCTTCTACTACGATCATCCATGCTTTTTCATATGGAGATTCATTCACAAATTCTGGGCTGTCATCTAAGTCTTCGTTAATTGCAATTACTTTACCACTAATTGGAGCATATAGTTCAGATACAGTTTTTACTGATTCTACACTTCCGAAAGGCTCATCAGCAGTAATTTCATCTCCAACTTCAGGAAGTTCAACGAATACGATATCACCTAATTCAGATTGTGCAAAATCTGTGATTCCGATACGTACTTCATTGCCTTCAACTTTAACCCACTCGTGCTCTTCTGAATAACGTAATTCCTTTGGTGTGTTCATCATTTATTCCCTCCATAAACTAAAAATCTATTTTAAAGAATTCCCAAATAGGGTTCTTCTAACCCTTACTTCCAATTTTCTTCAAACATTTGCTCATTAAAGCCTACAGTCACTTTTGATCCATCTGTTACAAGTGGTCTTTTGATAAGCATACCATCTGAAGCTAACAATGTAAGTAATTCATCTTCTGATGCAGTTTTCATTTTGTCTTTAACACCAAGTTCACGGTATTTTTGGCCGCTAGTGTTAAAGAACTTTTTTAACTCTAGTCCACTTTTTTGATATAAATTTTCTAATACTTCTTTTGATGGCGGTTGTTCAACAATATGTACTTCTTCAAACGATAAATTATGTTGTTCTAACCATTTTTTAGCATTTCTGCAAGTACCGCATTTCGGATACCAATAAAAAGTTAGTGCCAAACTGTACTCACCACCGTTCTTTGGATGTATTCTTTATTACTTTAGAAATAAAATCCTACAGTACTGTATTTTACCATAAAGGTACAAAGAAATACTAATTGATTCTCTTCCCAAATTAGATTTCGACTTCTTCATCTTAATTCCTGCTAACTGGGTAAATAAATTCGACAAAAATTTTAAACCGTGTTGAATAGAGTCAAAAGAAAAAGCCCCTTTAGGAGCTCCTTCTTCACAAAAAATTATACTGTATAACGCTCTGCATCAATAATCGAAGCTGCAATTTCACGTTTCTTCGCAATTACATTAATTGGAGTGTAACGAGTGAATTTGCGAAGTGCTGATAACATCATACGTAAAGTATCTCCTGTTTCTGCAGCAATAAGAGTTTCTTTAGCATGTGCTTCAATTTCGTTAAATGCTTCTTGACAGAATACTTGCGTATAAAGGACCTTTTGGTTGTTCTTTTCAAGGCCAGTTTTGTTAATTGCTTTTTCAGTACGTAGAAGCGCAGATTCCATTGCGTACACATTACTGATAATGTCAGCAATATTTGCAAGAATTTCTTGTTCTTTTTCTAATGCTTTACCGAATTTCTGAGCAGCTAAACCAGCAATTAGTAATCCAATTTTCTTTGCATTACGTACTAAATATTTTTCTTGCTCAAGTACACCATCGCCAACTTCTTCAGGCATAAGCATCATCAACTCTTCTTGAAGAGCCATTGCCTTTTGGAATAGTGGAAGTTCACCTTTCATTGCCTTACGTACATATGTGCCTGGTACTAATAGACGGTTGATTTCATTTGTACCTTCGAAGATTCTGTTAATACGAGAGTTTCTATATGCTTTTTCCACTTCGTATTCAGCCATGAATCCATAACCACCGTGGATTTGGACAGCTTCATCAACTGTATAATCAAGTACTTCTGAAGCAAATACTTTATTTAATGAACATTCAATTGCATATTCTGCAATCGCATTTGCTACAGATTTACCGTCTTTCAACTCTTCATCCGTAAGCTTACCTTGGCGGTCTTCATATAGGCCTACTGTACGGTAAACTGAACTCTCAACTGCATATGTTTTAGTAGCCATGTTCGCTAATTTTTCTTGAATTAGAGAGAAATTTGAAATTGGTGTTTTGAATTGTTGACGTTGGTTTGCGTATTGTACTGCCACATCAACCATACGCTTAGATCCACCAATTGTTCCAACTGCTAATTTGTAACGACCGATATTTAAGATATTAAATGCAATTACATGTCCTTTACCAAGTTCACCAAGTAGGTTTTCTTTTGGTACTAGTACATCTTCAAGAATTAATGTACGAGTTGAAGAACCTTTAATACCCATTTTCTTTTCTTCTGGGCCAGTTGATACTCCTGTAAATTCACGCTCTACGATAAATGCAGAGAAGTGCTCTCCATCAATTTTAGCGTATACAACAAATACATCTGCAAAACCTGCATTTGTAATCCATTGTTTTTCACCATTTAATACATAATGAGTACCTTCTGCATTTAATTTAGCAGTTGTCTTAGCACCTAGTGCATCTGAACCAGAACCTGGCTCTGTTAAAGCATAAGCAGCTAATTTTTCTCCACTAGCTAAACCTGGAAGGTATTTTTGCTTTTGTTCTTCGTTACCGAATAATACGATAGGTAAAGACCCGATTCCTACGTGAGCACCATAAGATAAAGAAAAACTTCCTGCTCTTGAGAACTTCTCAGTAATAACAGATGAGCTGATTTTATCAAGACCTAATCCGCCGTACTCTTCAGGTACATCTACAGCTAATAAACCAAGTTCACCAGCTTGTTTTAGTAAGGCAACTGATTTTTCAAAGTCATGCTCTTCAATATCTTCAATGACTGGTAAAACTTCGTTAACTACAAATTCTTCCGTTGTTTTTGCCATTAATTTATGTTCTTCTGTAAAATCCTCAGGTGTAAAAATACGGTCAGCTTCTATGTCCTCGATTAAAAACGCTCCACCTTTAATCAAGCTATCTGTTGCTTTTGTCATTTTCCGTTTCCCCCTTATTTTTTAGTAATTAGATACTTCTATGGAATCTCTGTTTTATAACATTTCAAATACGCCAGCAGCGCCCATTCCGCCACCGATACACATTGTTACCATACCAAATTGTTGGTTACGGCGTTGTAATTCATGTAATAACGTTAATGTAAGTTTAGCTCCAGAGCATCCTAGTGGATGTCCTAGTGCAATTGCACCACCATTTACGTTTACTTTATCTTCGTCCATTCCTAACTCACGAATAACCTGAATAGATTGTGAAGCAAATGCTTCGTTCAATTCAAATAAATCGATATCAGACAGTTCAAGACCCGCAATCTTTAATGCTTTAGGGATTGCTGCAACTGGACCAATTCCCATAATTTCTGGTGGTACTCCTGCAACTGCAAACGAACGGAATCTTGCAATTGGCTTTAACCCAAGCGATTCTGCTTTTTCACGGTCCATAACCATAACTGCAGCAGCTCCGTCACTTGTTTGTGAAGAGTTACCAGCTGTTACTGTCCCTTGTACATTAAATGCTGGACGAAGCTTTGATAATACTTCAACCGTTGTACCAGGGCGAACTCCTTCATCTTGAGAGAATAATAGCTTTTGCTCTCTTACCTTCATGTCGTCACCAACAAAACGGTTCGTAACTTCTACTGGCACAATCTCATCAACAAACCGACCTGCCGCAATTGCTGCTGCTGCACGTTCATGACTTCGAACTGCAAATGCATCTTGGTCTTCACGGGAAATTCCATATTTTAATGCAACCTGCTCAGCAGTGTGTCCCATTCCCATATAGTATTGTGGTTGTGTTTCAGCAAGTCTTAGATTTGGTCTTACTGTGTGCCCCATCATTGGGATTAAACTCATCGATTCAGCCCCACCAGCTATAATCGTATCTGAATGACCTAACATAATACGTTCCGCTCCATAGGCAATGGCTTGTAAACCTGATGAACAGTAACGATTAATTGTAATGGCTGGCACCGAATGATCTAATCCAGCTAATGCACCAATATTCCTTGCCATATTTAAACCTTGCTCTGCTTCTGGCATTGAACATCCAATGATTAAATCATCAATATTACCTTCATAGTTACCCGCACGTTTTAAAGTCTCTTTAACAACTAGTGCTCCTAAATCATCTGGACGTACGCTTGCAAGTGTTCCTTTTTTAGATCTTCCAACGGGTGTTCTAGCTCCTGCTACGATGACCGCTTCTCTCACGATATTCCCCCCATTTCAAATGTTAACAATATTCTATGAGTATACTGTTATAGTAGAAGGCCATTAGGCAATGGCCTCAAATATTAGTTACGTAGTGGTTTTCCTTTTACAAGCATATGCTGCATTCTTTGCTGAGATTTTGGTTCAGCGATTAAACTTAAGAATGCTTCTCTTTCTAAATCTAGTAAGTACTGCTCATCTACTTCTGTTCCGAATGGTACTTTACCACCTGCAATCACATATGCTACCTTTTTAGCGATTTTCAAATCATGCTCAGAAATATAGCCTGAGTAGAGCATTGTTTGAGCGCCTAATAAAAGAGTCGCATATCCTGTTTCCCCAACTACTGGAACCTTCTTACGAACAGGTGCGTGGTAGCCATTTTCGTGTAGTCTTAAAACCGCTTGTTTTGCGTCATAAATTAGGTGATCTCCATTAAAACTTACACCATCAGCATTATTTAAGAAGTTATTTTCACGTGCTTCATGAGCAGATGTTGAAACTTTTGCCATAGCAATTGATTCAAACACTTTGTTTGCTACATTTTGAAGGTTAAATTCTACACCATTCGGCATGTTTTCAAGATGCTTAATATAAAGCTCCTTGTTTCCTCCACCGCCTGGTAGTAATCCGACGCCTACCTCAACTAAGCCCATATATGTTTCACTTGATGCCTGAATGTGTGCAGCTGGTAAACAAACTTCAGCTCCGCCACCCAGTGTCATACCAAATGGAGCAGCTACAACTGGTTTCGGACTATATTTGATATTCATCATTGCTTTTTGGAATTGGCGTATAACCATATCTAATTCAAAGATGTTATCGTCCTGTGCTTCCATTAACATCATGGCAAGGTTTGCACCTACACAGAAGTTTTTCCCCTGATTACCGATAACAAGACCTTTAAAGTTACGGTTAACCTCTTCAATGGCAAAGTTGATCATTTGAACGATGTCTAATCCAATAGCATTACTTTGTGAGTGGAATTCAAGTAGTGCAACCCCATCACCGATATCTATTAAACTAGCACCACTATTCTTTTTAATAACCCCATTCTTTTCTTTGATACTTTTTAGATTAATATTTTTAGGGTTTTCTTTAATTAGTTTGTATTCACCATTGTTATAGAAGAAACGTGAACCGTTTTCATTTTTATAAAAACTTGTATGACCCTTTGCAAGCATTTCTTTAATCCACGCAGGGATCACTGCACCTTGTGCCTCTAGCTTATTCACTGAGTTTTCTAAGCCAATTGCATCCCAAACCTCAAATGGTCCTAGTTCCCAACCAAAGCCCCACTTCATTGCTTGGTCAATTGCAAGAATGTCATCAGCAATTTCACCAAGTAAATTTGCAGAATATAGTAGTGCAGGTGTTGTGATATTCCATAGTAATTGACCAGCACGATCATCAGCATAAACAAGTGTTTGTAGTTTTTCAGGTAACTTCTTCGCTTGTTTGCTTAATTCAATAGATGCTGTTTTTAATTTCTTTCTTGGTTCATACTCTAGTGATTCAGGGTTTAATTCTAAAATTTCTTTACCTTGTTTAAGGAAGAATCCCTGACCTGATTTACTACCTAGCCAGCCTTTTTCAAGCATTGTTTTCATGAATGCTGGAACTTCGAATACCTTCTTCTCTTCACCTTCAACTAATTCATATACGTTATTAGCTACATGAACAAAAGTATCTAAGCCAACTACATCAAGAGTACGGAATGTTGCACTTTTCGGACGACCGATGATTGGACCTGTTACAGAATCAACTTCTCCAACGCTGTACCCACCTTTAAGCATTTCTTGTACGGTTACAAGAAGTCCGTATGTACCGATACGGTTTGCTATAAAGTTTGGAGTATCCTTCGCCTCTACAACACCTTTCCCTAGAACATCTTCACCAAATTGCTTCATAAATGAAAGAACATCCGGGCATGTGTTCTTAGTAGGTATTACTTCTAATAATTTTAAATAGCGTGGTGGGTTAAAGAAGTGTGTTCCTAAGAAGTTCTTTTGGAAATCTTCAGAACGTCCCTCAGCCATTGATTCTACTGAAATTCCTGAAGTATTTGAGCTAACAATACTTCCCGGTTTTCTAACTTCATCAACTCGTGCAAAAACTTTTTTCTTAATATCAAGGTTTTCTACAACAACCTCAATAATCCAGTCAACGTCAGCTAATCGCTCCATATCGTCTTCCATATTCCCTGCTTCAAGTAACGCAAGGTTTGATTTAGATGTTAGTGGTGCTGGTTTTTGTTTAAGCAGTTTTTGTAGAGCACTGTTACTCATGCGGTTACGAACTTGCTTGTCTTCTAATGTAAGCCCTTTCTTAACCTCGTCTGCTGTTAGTTCACGTGGAACGATATCTAATAATAAAGTTGGTATCCCAATGTTCGCTAAGTGTGCCGCGATACCTGATCCCATTACTCCTGAACCAAGAACTGCCGCCTTTTTAATACTTTGGACCATTCATTGCTTCCCCCTTTACAACTTTTGAATGAACACTCATTCATTTTTTCATCAAAAAAAATCCGGTAAATGAATAAGTTCTTACTTCCTAATATATAGGATTTTTATAATTTTCGCAATATATAAGTAACATAATTTCGAATTTTTCGGAAAGCTTTTTATTCTTTGCCTGACCTGAATGGTTCAAGTCAAGATAGGTGAATCTAAGCAATGGAGGTGATGAAAACGATGGCTAGAAAACAAAAGGACCCGTCTAAACGTGGAGTAAGTGCTGCAAGCGTAAAAGGCAATGCTGGCCCTAAGTTTGATAAAAGAAGTGGAAGAACACAAACCACAAATCAACAGTATGGTGCTGATAATACGCAGGGCGAGCTTTAACGAAATGCGGAAGCGCCTTGCTCAGCCCCGACAAGCAAATGTTCTGTGACCTAAAAAGTCCGCATTTGACTTTTTAGGGCTCAGGTTATTTGACCTCGAGGGGCTAGGCGCTGTAGCTGGACACAATAACGTAAAAAGGAGAAGACAATCGTCTTCTCCCTTAAAAATTTATTTCTTTAATATACCTTTTAAAACAAAAGCCACGTTTGCAGGTCTTTCAGCTAATCTACGCATGAAGTAGCCATACCAGTCGTTGCCGTATGGAACGTAGACGCGCATTTTGTAGCCTTCTTTAACCAATTCTTCTTGTCTTTCAGGACGAATTCCATAAAGCATTTGGAACTCAAATTGGTCTTTTGGAATACCGTGTTCTTTAACAACCTCAATTGTATACTCGATCATAGCGTCGTCATGTGTTGCAACCGCTGTGTAATTTCCATTTAGAAGGTGCATTTTAATAATCTTTTTAAAGTTATTATCTACATCTTTTTTATCAGGAAATGCTACTTCTGGTGACTCTTTATAAGCACCTTTCACAAGACGAAGGTTTGGATTATAATGGTTCAAATCCTCCATATCTTGCACGGTTCTATATAAATATGCCTGGATCACTGTACCAATGTTATCGTATTCAGACTTTAGCTGTTTAAAGATATCAAGCGTCTTTTGACAACGTGAATAGTCTTCCATGTCAATAGTTACAAACACACCATTCTCTTTCGCAGCCTCTAAAATACGACGCATATTGCGTAAAACAACTTCATCTGAAATATCTAAACCCATTGAGGTCATTTTTAATGATAATTGAGAGTCTAATTTCTCTCTCCCAATTGCTTTAATTGCTTCAATTGAGTTGTCAGCCATTTCATTTGCTTCTGCTTCATTATCCACAAATTCCCCAAGGTAGTCGATTGTTACAGACAGATTCTTTTGGTTTAATCCTTTAATGGCGTCTACTGCTAGTTTGATAGTTTCGCCAGCTACAAAACGAGCAGCACCAAAACGCAAACCGTACTTCTTCGCTAACTTAGTTAGCATTTTATTTTTTGACAGGAACAAGAAGAAATTACGCATTAGTTGTTCCATGTTGATTCCCCCCTGTAAACGGATACATAGTATTTAAATCTTGCTTAAATCCTTCATCATTTTATCATCTTTATTCTGTTTTGAATATGATTACACAAAACTTTTGTCGATAATTTGTAAACTTTGTCGGCTAATTTTAGTATAGTTTCAAAATCAAGTGGAAAAATATTGTCTGTATTGTATATTTGAACCAATTTTTTCTAAAGTTTATTCACCTAGGAGGTAATTGAATGCAACAACAACAAAATGTGAACCAGAATCAACAAGTTATGTCACAGGCTCCGAATGTCATCACTACGAAGGACTTGCTTTACTTATCTGACATGATGTCTTGGAATTTAATGGCTCTTAAGAAAGCACATTTCTTAGCTGGTCAATGCCAAATTCCAGAACTTAGTCAAGCATTAGACAAAGCAGGTCAAATGCATCAGCGTCACTATGAAAAAATCCTTGGGCACCTACAAAATACAAATCAGCCAACACAAGGGATGATGCAACAACAGCAACAGCAAAATCAACAACAAAACCAACAGATGCAGTAAGGAGGGAAATAGAATGAACCAACAAAATCAAAGTCCGAATCAAATCAAGAATCCTAAGACACAGGTACCAAAAACCCCACAAATGAATGATCGAGATTTTATGAACGATATGCTAGCTACTGAAAAATATATGACAGATGCATACTGTACTGCATTGAATGAAGCTAGCCACGAAGCATTGTATCAGGATCTCCGTACTATATTTAATGAAACACAGGATTGTCAACGTGAATTATATAATTTAATGTTTAAGCATGGTTGGTATAAACTTGAGGCAGAAGACCAACAAAAAGTACAGCAAAAACACCAGCAGTTCTACAATTACACAACTACCCAATTCCCATATGGTTCTAACGGGATGATGCAATAAATTTTTATTTGACACAGAAGCAAAGAGCAATTAGGGCTTTGATTCTGTGTTTTTATTATTGTTTCATGTGTACTGGTTTTAGGGCAAGTGATTGGGCTATGGTTTAGGGAAGTAGTATTCCCTGGCTTTATTTACTCCGGAGTAAGGGAATTTCATTGATTTGAGTAGCTTTTTTGCGGTTGTATCTGAGGATATATGAAGAAATCTTCGTATTTGATGATTTGTTATGGTCGAACCAATTAATAGTGAGTAGTCTTTTAATGCAGTTAAATGAGCGTCCTTAGAAGTAATATTACATGAGTTACAAAGCCATGACCCTCTCTTCCAAACCATTGATAGCGTCTGACATTTAGGACAAAAAACACCTGTATGAATATCATCCTCATCTATTTGATATTGTTCTAAGATATCGATATTGTATGGGATATTATTCTTAATTAATAGTTTTGATAGTTTCTTAATATCTTTCATTGATAGTAGTTCCTGAGGGTACTCTTTTTTAATAGATTTTTTTTTCAGCAAGCATTGTATTTCGGATAACGTTTTTCGGAAGTGGGGCATTTAGTGGGATTGTTTTAAGGATAGTAGATGGATTGGTTATTACCACTATTGTTTCAATGGGTATATTTTTGAAGTTAAAGCTGTTCAACCAATTATGGAGTTGGAGTTTATGACGACTTACTTGTATTAACGGACAAGGGTAACCTTTTTCAGTTTCCTCTATTGTTTGGATTAGTTGCTTTCCTTTTTGATCAAAGGTAAGCATACTTCTAAAGTTTTTCGCCTCTAAAACTATGATTACACTTGGATAAATAAGTAGGGTATCTATTTGAAAGAATCTGTTATTTTCGGATAACCTCAGATTATATAGAAGGTAGAATTCTTCATCAGGAAGGAAACTTAAATGATACTCTAAGGATTGTTCTCCTCTGAAACCCGACAGACGCTTTGCATAGTCTGCTTCTATTTGACTTCTACTCGGGTGATTTTGATCTACTCTTCGTACCAAGGCTTCTAACTTTTCAAGATGAATCGATTTAACACATGGTTTTATTATCATATAGTTAACTCCTTTCATTATTTTGAAAAGTTTCGATACATGAGGTTCTGATTCCTGCAAATAATTAGGTTAATTTTGTTCAGTTTTAGTACTTTTGCTCGTTACCGCTGTCTTTTATCGGGTTTGGTCTATTTCCGTTGTGATTTTTCGGTCTAGTGGTGCATGATATCGGTCAAACGTGACTACTTATCGGTTCATGATAGTTTGTTTTCGGTCCTGTACTGACTTTATCGGTCTAAGCGGTAAAAATAACTG